>NCDS01000059.1 GCA_002280315.1 Rhodobacterales bacterium 32-66-7
CCGGCGCCCCGGCCCCGAGTCCGTCACACCGCCTGCCCCGCCGCCCAGCCGCTCGACCAGGCCCACTGGAAGTTGTAGCCGCCGAGCCAGCCGGTCACGTCCACGACCTCGCCCACGAAATACAACCCCGGCACCGCCCTTGCCGCCATCGTCCGCCCGTCAAGGGCAGCGGTGTCGACCCCGCCCAGCGTGACCTCGGCGGTGCGGTAGCCTTC
This sequence comes from Rhodobacterales bacterium 32-66-7, assembly GCA_002280315.1. Classification (GTDB taxonomy): domain Bacteria; phylum Pseudomonadota; class Alphaproteobacteria; order Rhodobacterales; family Rhodobacteraceae; genus Tabrizicola. Next base: position 216 of record NCDS01000059.1, read on the forward strand.
GGACCCGACCGGCGTCAGGTGCCAGTCGTTGATCCCGGCGGCAACACGGTCCAGCACCGCCCCGGACAGTTCCGCCATCGGCAAGGCCACCCCAGCCGCCGCCTCGACATGCCGGGCGAGCTTTTCCGGCAGCCATTGCCCCAGGACCGTGCGCAGTTGCGACCGCCCCTGCCCCGCCTTGGCCGCGCGCAAGGCCAGAGCCGCATCCCGCCCGGGCAGAAGATCAACGGCGATAGCCTGCCCCTCGCGCCAATAGGACGACACCTGCAGGATTGCGGGGCCCGAAAGCCCGCGATGGGTAAACAGCATCGCCTCGTCGAAGCCCTGCTTTCCGGCCCTGACCCGCCCGGGAACCGACACCCCGGCCAGGGGCTGCATCCAGGCCAGCTCCTGTTCGGCAAAGGTCAGGGGCACCAGGGCTGGCCGCGTCTCGACCAGGGGCAAGCCGAAGCGTTCGGCAAGCTGATAGCCATAGCCCGTCGCCCCCATCTTCGGGATCGACTTCCCCCCGGTGGCCACCACGACCGACCGCGCGACCAGGGGACCGCGCGCGGTTTCAACCACAAACCCCGCCGGGTCCTGCCAGACCGCGCCCACCGCACAGCCAAGCCACAGCGTCACCCCCGCCCGCTCCATGTCGCGAAGGAGCATCGCCACGACCTGAGTTGCCGGACCATCGCAGAACAGTTGCCCAAGCGTCTTTTCATGCCAGGCGATCCCGGCCGCATCGATCCGCGCGATGAAATCGGCAGGCGTGAACCGGCGCAGCGCGGACAAGGCGAACCGGGGGTTTTGCGACAAGAACCGCTCCGGCGCGGTGCTGAGGTTGGTGAAGTTGCACCGCCCCCCGCCCGAGATGCGGATCTTTTCGCCCGCAGCCCTGGCGTGGTCGATCACAAGGACGCGGCGTCCGCGTCGGCCAGCCTCAACCGCGGCCATCATGCCGGCCGCCCCAGCCCCAAGGATGATCGCGTCCCAGACCATGCGGCTGCCTACCCATCCCCACCGGTCGGGGCAAGCGTGGAAAATTCAGCGATCAGCCCTTGCACGGCATTGGGGCCTTCGCTAAACACCGGCGCACAGTTGGGGCGTCGCCAAGTGGTAAGGCATCGGTTTTTGGTACCGACATTCCCAGGTTCGAATCCTGGCGCCCCAGCCATCCTTCGGGATTTGGCTACAGTCTGTCGCAAATCAGAACCTGCATCCGAAAGACCGATCGCGTGAGCACAACAGCCCTTCCCTTCGTCAACCGCACCGCCTTCGGGCTTGCCGCCGCGCTTGCGCTTTCGGCCTGTGTCCCCAGCGGCGGATCAAGCCCGATGCAGCTTTACCCGCTGGAGGGGCCGATCGCCCGCTCCGACGCGACCGTGGTGATCGAGGCGACGGCCAAGAACACGCGTGGCACCTCGGGCGAACTCAGCTTCCGGCTGCCCGAGAAGCTGCGCTGCGATGGCACCTGGACCTCGCTCACCCCGCGCATCGTGTCGCGGTCCAAGGGCCTGTCCCTGACGCTGAGGAAGACCGGCGGCGAGATCGGCAACGGGTCCGAGACTGTCGCCGGAGTCAACTCCGGGGAGATCTACGCCGTGTGTGAGGATGGCACCCGGGTTCAGGGCACCTTCGTCATCGGCTCGGGCACCGCAAGCGGCACCGGGACGGCGACGGATACTAACGGGAATATCTACAAGCTGTTGTTCTGATCACCGCCCGCCAAGCGCGTCCTGCAACAGCTGCAGGACCGCATCGCCCGGCACGTCCGTGGCGACGAAGGCCTTGCCGATGCCATGCGCCAGGATGAAGCGCAACTGGCCATCGACCACCTTCTTGTCCTGACCCATCAGCGCCACCAGCGCCTCGGCCCCCGGGAGATCACCCGGGATGTCGGCAAGGTCGACCTTCATCCCCATCGCGCGCAGATGGGCGCGCAGGCGGCTTGGGTCTTCCTGCGGGCAAAGGCCAAGCCGGGCTGAGAGTTCCAGCGCCAGGGTGCAGCCGATGGCCACCCCCTCACCATGAAGGAGGCGGTCGGAAAAGCCGGTCGCCTTTTCCAAAGCGTGGCAGAAGGTGTGGCCAAGGTTCAGAAGCGCACGCTCGCCCTCCTCGGTCTCATCCCGGGCGACGATCCCGGCCTTCATCGCGACCGAGCGGGTCACCGCCGCCAGACGCGCCGCCTGATCGCCCCGACGCAGCGCGGGGCCGTTATCCTCCAGCCAGTCGAAGAAGGCGGCATCGCCGAGAAGGCCGTATTTCACCACCTCGCCATAGCCCGACAGCAGGTCGCGGTCGGGCAGGGTCGCAAGCACATCGATATCGGCCAGCACCAGCGAGGGTTGGTGAAACGCCCCCACAAGGTTCTTGCCCTGCGCCGTGTTGATCCCGGTCTTGCCCCCGACCGAGCTGTCGACCTGCGCCAGAAGGGTCGTCGGCACCTGCACGAACCGCACCCCACGGCGCAGGATCGCAGCCGAGAACCCGACCAGATCGCCGATCACCCCGCCCCCGAGCGCGAGCACCAGATCGCGCCGTTCGACGTTCTCTTCCAACAGCCATTCGGTCACCTGGCCAAGGTGCTGCCAGCCCTTCGTCGCCTCACCCGCAGGCAGGATCAGCGTTTCGCTGGCGATGCCGGCGTCTGCAAGGGCTGCGACAAGCGTGGCAAGATGCAGGTCGGCCACGGTCCGGTCCGTCACCACCGCCACGCGCTTTCGCCGCAAAAGGGGTGCAATCTCCTCGCCCGCGCGCAACAAGAGCCCCTGGGCGATGCGCACCTCATAGGACCGGTCGCCAAGCTCTACCGCAACCCTGTTCATCCTAGTCCCCCAACACATCGGGCCGCGTCCGCAAGGCGGCAACCACCCGCGCGGCCATATCCTCGATCGACAGATCAGCGGCGCTGTCGACGATGAGATCGGCCTCGGCATAGACCGGCAGCCGCGCTTCATGAAGCGCGCGCAACGTCTCGCGCGGGTTCGGCGCGCGCAGAAGCGGCCGGGTCGTCTTGTGCCGCACGCGCTGCCACAACAGCTCCAGATCGGCGCGCAGCCAGACCGAAATCCCCGCCTGATGGATCATCGCGCGGTTGTCGGCCGCAAGAAACGCCCCGCCCCCGGTCGAAAGCACGCAAGGCGGGCCTTGCAAGAGCCGGGCGATCACCTCGGATTCGCGGGTGCGAAAGAAGGCCTCGCCATCCCGCTCGAAGATCTCGGCGATGCTGCGGTTGGCGGCGATGACAATCTCTTCATCGGAATCGACCAAGGCCACGTCCAGCGCGCGCGCCAAGGCAGTGCCGACGGCCGTCTTGCCCGCCCCCATCATTCCGACCAACACGACGGTCTTTCGCAGCTTCACCATCTACCCACCTGATCGGGTCCCTTGAACGGCACGGCACGAACCTTTGCCGCAGGAATTATTCCCCCTCTGAATGGCGCGAAGTTTGAAGGAATGCTATATGGATTGTGTCGCAATCCTGTCTTCCCGGCAAAATCCTCGGCGGAGACGGCAACAATCCGGGGCGCAAGAAGCCGTCCCGACCGGCCTTGAGGAAGGGCAGAACATGGGTCGACTATTCAAGGCTTTGATATTTCTTGTCTTTCTGGGGCTTGTCGCGCTTGCGGTCTATGCCTATCTCGGTGACCTTTCGCCGGATCAGGCCGAGGTCAAGGTGCCCGTGGTGCTGGATGTCGAATAGCTGGCCAAGCCTGCCGATCTGGTTGTTCGCAGCGCTGCCCCTGGCCGCGCAGGAAGGCGATCCCCTGTCGGCGATCGACTGGCTTTCCGAGTCGGTGTCGACCCCGGCCAGCGGCACGATCGTCACCATCAACGAGCCTCCGGTCACCGCTGCGGGCGGGGCCTTGCCGCAGCCGGTCTCGACCACCGCGCTGGACGCGCCGCAGCCGGATGGCGTCGGGCTGATCGCACCCGAAGTGTCGGGCCTGCCGCGCGATCTCTGGGGGGGCGGGCTGACGCTGGAGATTGCGGCCCGGCTGACCGCCGACCGGGCTGGCGATCTGCCTGCGCTCCGCCAGTTGTTCCTGACCATCCTTCTGGCCGAGGTGGAGGCCCCTGCCGATGCCGGGGGCCGGGGCGATCTGTTGCGCGTCCGGATCGACAAGCTTCTGGCGCTTGGCGCGCTGGAGCAGGCGGCAGCGCTGATCCAGGCGGCGGGGGCCACCGCCTCGCCCGAGCTGTTTCGCCGCGCGTTCGACGTGGCACTCCTGACCGGCGAGGAGGACCGCGCCTGCGCCGCCATGGCGCAGACCCCCGCCTTGGCGCCGACGGTACCGGCACGGATCTTCTGCCTTGCCCGCTCCGGCCAGTGGGAAACCGCCGCGCTGACGCTGCAGACCGCCGAGGCTCTGGGTGAAATCTCAGCCGATCAGGCAACGATGCTGGCGCGGTTTCTGGACCCCGTCCTTTTCGAGGGTGAAGCTGTCCCCGCCGCACCGGACCCCGTCACGCCCCTGGACTGGAAGATCTACGAGGCGGTCGGCGAACCCCTTGGCACCGACCGTCTGCCGGTGGCGTTTTCCTATGCCGAGATCGGGCCAAGGGCCGGGTGGAAGGCGCAGATCGAAGCGGCCGAACGCCTGACCCGCGCCGGGACGATCCCGCCCAACGTCATCCTCGGGCTTTATACCGAACGTGAGGCTGCGGCCTCGGGCGGGGTCTGGGACCGGGTCGAGGCGTTTCAGGAGTTCGAGGCGGCGCTTGCCTCGGGGGATCCGGCACGGATCGGGCCAAGCCTGACCGTGGTCTGGCCCCTGATGGCCGAGGCAGAGCTTGAGGTGCCCTTTGCCGTCCTTTTCGGCAAGGCGCTGATCGAGGTGCCGCTGACCGGCAAACCCGCCGAAATCGCCTTTCACATCGGGCTTCTGTCGCCGCAAAGCGACCGCACCGCGCGCCAGCATGTCCCCGAGACCCCGACCGAGGCCTTCCTCGTCGGGCTGGCCACGGGCGATATTGCCGGCCTCGTCCCGCCCGACAGCCTTGGTCGCGCGGTGGCGCAGGCGTTCCTGAACCCCGCCCCCTCGGCCGAGGCGCAGGCGCTCTTTGACGCCAACCGCAAGGGTGAGGCGATCCTGATTGCCATCGAAAACATCGGTCGCGGGGTCGAGGGCGATCTGCGCGGGGTGACCGAAGGCCTGTCGCTTCTCCGCATGGTCGGGCTTGACAGCATGGCCCGGCGTACGGCCTTGGAACTGATGCTCCTGGAGCGCAGGGGCTGACCGATGCCCGATGCCGAAAGCAGCCGCTGGATTTCAACCTTTCTCGACGCCCGCCGGGCCGAAGCCGGGGCTGCGCGCAACACCGAACTGGCCTATGGCCGCGACCTGCTGGATTTTGCGGCCTGGCTTGCCGCCCGTGGCCTTGGGTTTGCGACGCTGGGGCGTGAGGCGGTGGAAGACTACCTTGTCGCCTGCGATGCCGCCGGTCTGTCCAAAGCCACCCGCGCGCGGCGGCTGTCGTCGATCCGCCAGCTCATGCGCTTTGCGGTAGAGGAAGGCTGGCGCGCCGATAACCCCGCGCTCCGCCTGTCCGGTCCGGGCAGAAGCCGGGGCCTGCCGAAGACCCTGACGCGCGACGACCTGCTCCGCCTGATCGCGGCTGCCGGGACCAAGGGCCGCACCAAGGCCGAGCGCAGCCGCAACACCGCGCTGATCGAGCTTCTCTACGCCACCGGCCTTCGGGTGACCGAACTGGTCAGCCTGCCGATCGCGGCGGTGCGCGGTGACCCCCGCATGATCCTGGTGCGCGGCAAAGGCGGGAAAGAGCGGATGGTCCCCCTGTCGGACCCCGCCCGCGATGCCGTGACAGCTTGGTTGGATTGGCGTGAGACGATGGACAGCGCCGACCGGGCGGCGGGCAGGCAGCCGTCACGCTATCTTTTTCCCGGTGATGGCAGTGCGGGCCACCTGACCCGGCAGCATGTCCACCTGCTTTTGAAGGATATCGCGGTGCTGGCCGGTTTCTCGCCCGCGCTGGTCACGCCGCATGTCCTGCGCCACGCCTTTGCGACGCATCTTCTGGCCGGGGGGGCCGATCTGCGGGTGATCCAGACGCTGCTGGGCCACGCCGATATCGCCACGACCGAGATCTATACCCATGTCCTGGATGAGCATCTGAAGACGCTCGTGCTGACCCACCACCCGCTTGCCCGCAAACGCTGAAGGAATTGCAGACCGATGGACCAGACGATCCCCGCCACGTTCGACGCCGCCTTCTGGTTTACCGCTGTGGCCATTCTGGGGCTTCTGGTGATGTCGGCGTTCTTTTCCGGGTCGGAAACGGCGCTGACCGCCTCCTCCCGCTCCAAGCTGAAGGCGCAGGCCGACAAGGGCTCTACCGCTGCCGCGACCGCGATGAAAGTCACCGACGACCGTGAGCGGATGATCGGCGCGCTGCTTCTGGGCAACAACATCGTCAACATCCTTGCCGCCTCGCTGGCGACGGCGCTTCTGACGCGGATGTTCGGCGACAGCGGGGTTGCATTCGCCACGCTGATCATGACGGCCCTCGTCCTCATCTTCGGTGAGGTGATGCCGAAGACGCTTGCCATCACCTACCCCGAGCCGGTGGCAGTGCGGGTGGCCCCGATCATCCGCGCGATGATCATCGTCTTCACGCCGGTCGTGTCCCTGGTCCGCGCGCTGGTCCAGGGGCTGTTGTGGCTGGGCGGCCTGCGTGCGACCGAAGGCGGCGAGATGCTGGCCCTGCGCGAAGAAATCGCCGGGGCCATCGCCCTTGGCCATTCCGGCGGCGCGGTGGAGAAAGAGGACCGCGACCGTTTGCTCGGCGCGCTTGACCTGTCCCACCGCACCGTGGACGAGATCATGCGCCACCGCCGCCAGATCGAGATGATCGACGGCGACCTTCCCCCGGGGGAGATCATCTCCCGTGTCCTTGCCTCCTCCCACACCCGTTTGCCGATCTTCCGGGGCAGCGACGACAACATCCTTGGCGTCATCCATGCCAAGGACCTGTTGCGCGAAGTGGCGCGTGTCGGCCGCACGGACGAGCCGGGCGACGGCATCGACGGTCTTGAAATCGAGAAGATCGCGATGAAGCCCTATTTCATCCCTGACACCACCACGCTGGACGAACAGATGCGCGAGTTTCTGAAGCGCCGCACCCATTTCGCGCTGGTCGTCGACGAATACGGCACCTTGGAGGGGCTGATCACGCTGGAGGATATCCTGGAGGAAATCGTCGGCGACATCACCGATGAATTCGACGTGGTGGTGAAGGGCGCGGGCCTGACGATGGCGGAAGACGGGGCCTATCTGATCGACGGCGGCATGACGATCCGCGACCTCAACCGCGCGACGGACTGGCGGCTGCCGGATGACGAGGCGAACACCGTCGCCGGGCTGGTCATCCATGAAGCGCAGATGATCCCGAACGTGGGCCAAGTGTTCAGCTTTCACGGCTTCCGGTTCGAGGTGACGGAACGCCGCGAAAACCGGATCACCAAGCTGGCGCTGCGCCCGCTGTGACGCCCTAGGCCGATTTCCGCGCCGGGGCGCTGCGGCCAGCCTTTGCCTCGGCCCAGGCCGCCGCTGCTGCGCCAAAGGCCTGGAACAAGGGCCGCGATACCGGGTCGCTCGCGGCATTCCACTCCGGATGCCACTGCACCGACAGGCAGAACCCCGGCGCGTCGCGGACATAGATCGCTTCCGGCGTGCCATCCGGCGCTTCGCCGTCGATCACCACGCGCGGGGCTGTGCGGGCGATCCCCTGGCCGTGGAGGGTATTGGTCATCACCTCGGTCGCGCCAAGGAGGCGGTGAAACGGTCCGCCGTCGGTAAAGCGCACCGGATGGCGCAGGGCAAACTGCTCCTCGATCGTGCCATCAGGCGGCATGCGGTGGTTCATCCGGCCCGGCAGGTCGCGAATCTCGGGGTAAAGCGTGCCGCCCAGGGCCACGTTCACCTCTTGAAAGCCGCGGCAGATGCCAAGGAACGGCTGGCCCCGGTCGACGCAGGCCCGGATCAGCGGCAGGGTGATCGCGTCGCGGCAGCGGTCGAAACAGCCATGCGCGGGGGTTTCATCCTCGCCATACTCGCTGGGGTGGACGTTCGGGCGGCCACCGGTCAGAAGAAAGCCGTCGCAAAGCTCCAGCAGTTCATCGACCACGACATAGCGCGGGTCCGAGGGGATGATCAGCGGCAGGCAGCCCGCGACATCCGACACGGCGGCCGAATTCATCGTGCCGCCCAGATGCACCGGATACCGATCCTGCAACAGATAGCTGTTGCCGATGATCCCGACGACAGGGCGCTTGCCCTGCTGTGATGCTCTATCCACCTTGTGCCACCAAAGTTGTCCCGACCGGAAGCATAGCCGCCGGACCCGGCATCTAAAAGCCCCACCGGCCGCAGATCCTGCACAGCCGGGCCGCAATCCTGCACATTGCCGGTTTTCCGGGCACCGGTCCGATGCACGGAAAGGATTTCTTTAGCCGTTTGCCTTACCCCTCGCCGTGTCAGCAACACAAGGGCGCGGGCACGATCGCGTGGCTGGAGGAGGGGTTGGCCGCGAACGGCGGCAAAGGGTCACGCCCCCGCCGCCACCACGCTTGCCGCCGCCGACAGGGCCCCCTGCCCATGCGGTATGGCCAGGGCTTGCATCCCCGCCTCCATCACCGCAAGCGCGCCAAGTGTCATGTGGGCGTTCACATGTCCCATATGCGCCACCCGCAGAAAGCCGTGATAAGCCGGGTCGGTCGAGGGGGCCATGCCTAGCCCGATGCCAAGGGTCACCCCCGCCTTCGTCTCGCACCAGTCGCGCAGGCGGGTGGCGTCGGGTGCGCCAAACCGGGCAGCGGTCACCGACCAGCCGCGATGCGCGGGATCCGCCACGTTCATCGCAATGGCCGGGTTTCCGGCACCCCAGGCATGAAACGCTGCCCAGACCGCCCCGGCAAGGGCGCGGTGGCGCGCCCAGACCTGCGGCAACCCCTCCTCGCCGATCAGGTCGAGGGCGGCGCGCAGACCGAAGAGGTGGCTTGTCGGCGCGGTGCCGTTCCAGATCTGCCAGAACTCCGCCGGCTCGGCCCGCGGACCCCAGGCCCAGTAGGGGGTGGCAAGGTCGGCTCCCGCGCAACGTTGCCGGGCGGTTTCGGAAAACCAGACAAAGGCCATGCCCGGCGGGGTCATCAGCCCCTTCTGGCAGGCCGCGACCATCACATCGACGCCCCAGGCATCCATCCGGAATTCGTCGCAACCGAGGGAGGCGATGCAATCCACCGCCAGCAGGGCCGGATGCCCCACCGCGTCCAGCACGGCCCGCAAGCCGGGGATGTCGGTCTTGATCGAACTGGCGGTGTCGACATGCGTGGTCAGAAGCGCCTTGATCCGGTGGCCGGTATCGGCGCGCAACGCCGCCTCGACCCGACCCATGTCGACCGGAGCGGACTGACATCCACCTCCACCCCCACGGCGCGGGCGGCGTTGGCCCAGCTGAGGCCGAACTGCCCGGTCGCCAGCACCAGCGCCTTGTCGCCCCGGCTGAAGAGGTTCGCATTCGCCGCTTCCCAGGCTGCATGGCCGTTGCCGATATACATCGCCACATGCCCGGTGGTGCCCGCGACCTGCCGCAGGTCGGGCCAAAGGCTGGTGACAAGATCGATCAGCGGGCCTTCGTAGATATTCGGGGATCCCTGATGCATCGCCCGCAACACGCGGTCGGGAATGACCGAAGGGCCGGGGATGGCAAGGTACGGGCGGCCATGGGCAAGGCTCATGCGGGTCTCCTGATCACGGGACCATCGCTAGCCCCCTGCCCGGCCAAGGTCAACCAGCCCCGCCCGCCCCTCGCTGCCTTGTCACTGCGGACCATTCGGGATATGAGGCCCGCTTGTCCAACCCGAGCACGTTCCCATGATCCGCCACCTGCACCAACGCCTGAAATCCTGGCAGGACGAGCTTGGCCGGCGCTACGGCTCCGACATCTCCAGTCCCGCTGCCCGGCGCGCGGCGGCCTGGCATTTCCAGCTGTCGGACCACGCCTTCCTGCGGGTCTGGTGGACCAACCTGGCCGAGATTGCTCCGGGGGTCTGGCGGTCGAACCAACCCTCGCCAAAGCGGCTGGCGCGGCACGCACGGGACGGGATCAAGACCATCATCAACCTGCGCGGCGCGCCGAAGGAAAGCTTCTGGCTGTTCGAGGATGAGGCGTGCCGCGCGCAGGGGCTGGCGCTGCATACCATAAGGCTGTCGGCCCGCGCTGCCCCGGCCCGGGACAGTCTTCTGGAGTTGCACCGCCTTTTCACCACCGTCCCCAGGCCGATGCTGTTTCACTGCAAGTCGGGGGCCGACCGGACCGGCCTTGCGGCGGCGCTTTACCTGATCTGGGTCGAAAACCGCCCCCTGGCCGAGGCGCAGAGGCAACTGTCGCTGCGCTACCTGCATGTCGCCCAAAGTGCGACCGGCATCCTTGACCACTTCCTGCGCCTCTACGCGCGTGAGGGTGAGGGTCGCGGGATCAGCCTTCTCGACTGGATCACCAATGACTACGATCCGGCCGCGTTGACCCTGTCCTACCAACGCTGGCGGGCGGACGGCAAGGAGGGGGCCTGGTGACCCCGACCGCTGATGCGACGGGCGGCGGTGACACAAGGCTGCTTGCCTGGCTTTGGCGCGACCATCTGCGCAAGCGGACCGGGATCATGGTCGTCGCGCTGGTGCTCATGGCGATGGAGGGGGCGACCTCGGGCCTTTTGTCCTGGCTGATGCGGCCGATGTTCGACCAGGTGTTTCTGGGCACCGACCGGGGCGCGGTGGTCTATGTGGCGCTTGCGGTGGCCGCCGTGTTCAGCACCCGGGCGATTGCGGGCTTTGCCCATCGGGTGATCCTGGCGCGGCAGGCCGAACGCATCTCGGCCGAATTGCAGCTGTCGCTTCTGTCGCATGTCATGACCCTCGACCTGGGGTTCTTCCAGACCAACCCACCCGGCGCGCTGATCGAGAGGTTGCGCGGCGACACCGCCACCTTGCGCGGGCTTTGGGGGCCGATCCTGTCGGCGCTGGGGCGCGATGTGGTGGCCTTGATCTCGCTCTTGGCGGTCGCGCTCTGGATCGACTGGCTCTGGACGCTGATCGCGGTGGTGGGCGTGCCGCTTCTGGTCCTGCCGCTCGCCCGGCTGCAGAACCGTGTCCGCCGCACCGCCAAGACCGCGCGCGAGGCGGCGGCCTTGCTGGCCACCAGGCTGGATGAGGTCTTCCATGGCATCACCACGGTAAAGCTGACCGGATCGGAGACGCATGAGGCGGACCGCTACGCCCGCGCACAAGGCGGCTATCTGAAAGCGCAGTTCCGGTCCGAGGCATCAGCCGCCGCCATCCCCGCGCTGATCGATCTGGTGGCGGCGCTGGGGTTCGCCGGGGTGATGCTGTACGGCGGCCTGCAGATCATGGACGGGGAAAAGACCCTGGGTGAGTTCATGTCGTTCTTCGTCGCGATGGCGCTGGTGTTCGAACCCCTCCGCCGTCTGGGCAGCGTGGCCGGGGCCTGGGCCCAGGCCCGCGCGAGCCTTGAACGGATGCGGTCGGTGCTTGACCAGCAAAGCCGCCTGACCAACCCGGCGGTTCCCGCACCGATCCCCTCAGGCCATGACCTGACGCTTGCGGACGTGCATTTCGCCTACGGCGATGCGCCGGTCCTGCAGGGCGTCAGCTTTACCGCCAGGGCGGGCGAGACGACAGCGCTGGTCGGGCCTTCCGGCGCGGGCAAGACCACGGTGTTCCACCTGCTGACGCGGATGTCGGACCCGACGGCGGGAACGGTCACGCTGGGGGGGACCGATCTGCGCGCGCTGGATATCGCGGCCTTGCGCGGCCAGTTCGCGGTGGTCGCCCAGGACTCGGCGCTGTTTGACGAATCCATCGCCGTGAACCTCCGCATCGGCGCGCCGGATGCCTTGGACCGCGCGCTGCATCAGGCGCTGGCCGATGCGAATGCCGGTTTCGTCGCCGACCTTCCGCAGGGGATCGACAGCCCCGCCGGTCCGCGCGGCTCGGCCCTTTCTGGCGGGCAACGGCAACGGATCGCCATCGCCCGCGCGCTTCTGCGCGACGCGCCGATCCTTCTGCTGGACGAGGCGACGAGTGCGCTTGACGCCGCCTCGGAACGTCTGGTGGCCGAGGCTTTGGCGCGGCTTGGCGCGGGGCGTACCACGATCGTGATCGCACACCGGCTGGCAACCGTGCAGGATGCGCACAAGATCGTGGTGCTTGACCGGGGCCGCGTCGTGGACCAAGGCACGCATGATGAGCTTCTGGCGCGCGGCGGGCTATACGCCGATCTTTACCGGCTGCAATTCAAGGATCAGGCCGATGACCGGTGAGGCTGCCCTCGACCGTAGCCTTTGGACCGTGACCGGGGCCGATGCGCTGACATTCCTGCAAGGCCTCGTGTCAAACGACCTGCGCCCGCTGGAGGCGGCACCCGGCATCGTCTGGGCGGCGCTTCTGACCCCGCAGGGCAAGTATCTGGCCGATTTCTCGAACGGGATCGGTCTGATCCCCCCGACCAAGACCTCGGCGGCGATGACCGAGAACTACAAGGACGGCGGGCCGATGGCGGTGTTCTTCGGCCTGACGCAAGCGCAGGCGCTGGTGCGTCCGGTGACCCCCGGCTACGTCGTGCAGGCCAAGGTGTTTGAAAAGGCGCTGGCCGACATCGCCAACGGGGCCGAAGTGACGGCCACGCTGGATGCCGCGGTCGACGAGATCAACGCCGACATCGAGAAGAACGGCGGCTACGGCCACTGACGACGGAACGGTCCCGGACCAGCGCCGGGGCCGGGTTCTTCCCGGACCCTTCGGCTGGCGGTTCCCGCCGCCAGTCCCTTTCCCTTCCCGCTGCGAGGCGATCATGGCGTCGAAGTTCACCGTATCTAACCGGACAGGCTGGCTGATGGCAGGACCGGCGGTCCTGCTGATCGCGGGCTTCGTGATCCTGCCCTTCTTCCTGGCCATCGCGCTGTCGTTCACCAACCAGCGCCTGGTGTCGCCGAACCCGACCGAATTCGTGGGCCTTGCGAACTACCGCCAGCTTCTGGGCGTCGCCAAAGAGGTGCAGCATACCCGTTTCGACGAGGAGCAG
>NCDS01000060.1:0-800 GCA_002280315.1 Rhodobacterales bacterium 32-66-7
AGGGGTGCCCAAAGGGCATCATCCGCCCATTTGCGCCGCGCGCGTCCGCCCGAACAAGCCGCCCTTATCTTGTCGACCATCCACCGGGGGCTTCCCCCGGCGGTGGCGTTGGCAGGCCGGGCGCATTGGAACATCATGGCCAAAAAAATGCTGATCGACGCCACCCATGCCGAGGAAACTCGCGTTGTGGTGGTGGATGGAAACAAGGTTGAAGAGTTCGACTTTGAAACCCTGAACAAACGCCAACTCGCCGGAAACATCTATCTTGCCAAGGTGACGCGGGTCGAACCCTCGCTGCAGGCCGCCTTTGTCGAATATGGCGGCAACCGGCACGGGTTCCTCGCCTTTGCCGAGATTCACCCGGATTATTACCAGATCCCGGTCGCCGACCGTCAGGCGCTGATCGAGGAGGAGCGTGCGATGGCACGCGCCGAGGAAGACGAAGACAATCGCCGCGACCGCCGCCGCCCGCGCCCGCAAGCCAGGGCCGAGGCGGTGCCGGTGGCCGATGCCGTCGTGACCGGTCCGTCGGGGATGGATGTCGTCGACCTTGACGCGGAGGATGCGGACAGCGACGCGGTGTGGGCCGAGACGCCCGCCGAAGCTGCCGATCCCGCCCCGTCGCACGATCATGACCACGACCACAGCCACGATCACGGGCACGACCATGATCACGGGCACAGCGCCGATGCGGGCGAGGGGGGCGCGCACACTGACGATGGCGAAGCGGCTGAGCGTCCCTACCGCGCGATGGACCACGCCTCGGACACCGATGACGAGATCGAATCCATCGCCGAAGA
>NCDS01000060.1:833-9345 GCA_002280315.1 Rhodobacterales bacterium 32-66-7
TGATGCCCAACACGGCGCGCGGCGGCGGCATCTCCCGCAAGATCACCCAGGCCGCGGACCGCAAGAAGCTGAAGGAAATCGCGGGCGAGATCGACCTGCCGGAAGGGGCGGGTCTGATCATCCGCACGGCGGGTGCCAAGCGCACCAAGCCCGAGATCCGGCGCGATTACGAATACCTCATGCGTCTTTGGGAGCAGATCCGCGAGCTGACACTGAAATCCATCGCGCCCGCGAAGATTTATGAGGAAGGCGACCTCATCAAACGCTCGATCCGCGACCTTTACAGCCGCGAGATCGACGAGGTGATCGTCGAGGGTGAGGACGGCTACCGCACCGCCAAGGACTTCATGCGGATGATCATGCCCGCGCATGCCCGCCAGGTGCTGCGCCACGCCGAACCGACCCCGCTGTTCGCCAAGTATCAGGTCGAAGGCTATCTTGCGGGCATGTTCAACCCGGTCGTCCAGCTGAAATCCGGTGGCTACATCGTGATCGGCGTGACCGAGGCGTTGGTGGCGATCGACGTGAACTCCGGTCGCGCGACGAAGGAAGGCTCGATCGAAGAGACCGCCCTCAAGACCAACCTCGAAGCCTCGGACGAGGTGGCGCGCCAGTTGCGCCTGCGCGATCTTGCGGGCCTCATCGTGATCGACTTCATCGACATGGAGGAACGGCGCAACAACGCCGCGGTTGAAAAACGGCTGAAGGACAAGCTCAAGACCGACCGCGCGCGGATTCAGGTCGGTCGGATCAGCGGGTTCGGCCTGATGGAGATGAGCCGCCAGCGCCTGCGCCCCGGCATGCTGGAATCGACGACCCAGCCCTGCCCGCATTGCCATGGCACCGGCCTTATTCGCAGCGACGACAGCATGGCCCTGCAGGTCCTGCGCGCGCTGGAGGAGGAGGGGACGCGGAAACGGTCGAAAGAGGTGCTGTTGAAAGCGCCGATCGGGATCGTGAACTACCTGATCAACCAGAAGCGCGAACACATCGCCCTGATCGAGGCGCGCTATGGCATGGCCGTGCGGATCGAGGCCGATCCGATGCTGGTCAGCCCGGATTATGTGATCGAAAAGTTCAAGACCGCGCTGCGTGTGGTCCGGGACACTCCGGTCATCTCGGGGCATGCCGGTCTGATGGGCGCGCCGGTGGCCGAGGATGAGGATGACGATCTGATCGACGATCTGGTCGAGGACGAAGAGGATGACGTGGCCGAGGCCGAGGCGGTCGTCAGGCCTGCCGCCGCCGAAGGCGATGCCCCCGGCAAGAAAAAGCGCCGTCGGCGTCGGCGTCGGCGCGGTGGCGCGCGTGAGGGGGATGGAGCCGAGAACGGCGTCGCGGCGGATGATGCCGGTGACGGTGAGGACGGCGACGAGGGCGACGACGAAGCCGGCGAGGCGGTGGATCAGTCGCCCGCTGCTGCGGCGCCGGAAGGCAGGCCGAAGCGGACCCGCAAACCGCGCGCGCCCCGGGGCGGGACCGCCGTGGCCGAACCTGCCGCCGATGCTGTCGCAGCGACTGCGCCGGAAATCGACGCCGCAGCGGCAAAGCCCGCGCCCCGCAAACGCGCGCCGCGCGGCAAGGCCGCTGCTGCCGTCGACCTGCAAGACCCGCCGGTCGCCGAGGCTGCGCCTTCGGATGTGCCCCAGCCCGAGCCCCAGCCCGAGCCCCAGCCCCAGCCCGAGCCTGAGGCAAAGCCGAAGCGCAGCCGCGCGGCAAAGCCGAAGGCCGAACCGGTGCCCGAGGCTTCCGCCCCGGTTGTCGCCCCTCCGGTCGCGGCTGAGTCTGCCGACGTTCCTTCTGCTCCGCCGCCCCAGGCCGCCGACCCCCAGCCGCTGCGGCAGGCCGTCGTGCCGAACCCGTCCCCGGCTGACACGCCAGCCGCCGAGGATGATCCGGCCAAGCCAAAGCGCAAGGGCTGGTGGTCGCTCGGGCGCTGATCGGCTGGGGGGCTTAGCCCCTGCGGATCAGATACAGGGTCACCGCACCCTCAACCCTCGCGCCGAGGTAGGCATGCCCTGCCTCGGCGCAGAAATGCGGCAGGTCGATTGCGGCCATCGCATCGCTGGCACGCACGCACAGCACCTGACCCGGTGCCATCCCCTGCAGCCGCTTCCGGGCGCGCAGGACGGGCAGGGGGCACAGAAGCCCTTCGCAATCGACGCTGTCATCCCAAAGGCTCATCCGGGGTAGGTAGCGGGTCAGGGCTTGTTGGGCAAGGTTACCGGCAAACCACGCGGATGTGACGCACAACACGGTGACTTGGGCCGCAGGACCAGCTATCGCTGCGGGATTGCCAGGGGGAGCCATGTTCGGGATCGAGATCATTGATGCGGCCTTGTTGCCCGCGATGCTGGTGGCGCTCATCGCCGGGGCGCTGTCGTTCCTCAGCCCCTGCGTGTTGCCGATCGTGCCGCCCTACCTTGCCTACATGAGCGGGATCTCCGTGGGCGAAATGCGCGCCGGGCGATCGGTGCTGCTGGCCGCGGTGTTCTTTGTCCTTGGCCTGTCGACGGTGTTCATGCTGCTTGGCTTTGCCGCCTCGGCCTTCGGGGCGTTCTTTCTGGGCAATGCCGATACGTTCGCGCTGCTGGCCGGGATCGCGGTCATGGTCTTCGGCGCACATTTCCTTGGCGTGATCCACATCGGCTTTCTGTCGCGCGATTTGCGGGTCGAGGCGGGCGAACAGGGCGGCTCGGCGTTCGGGGCTTATGTCCTTGGCCTTGCCTTCGCCTTCGGCTGGACGCCCTGCATCGGCCCGCTTCTGGGCGCGATCCTGTCCCTTGCGGCGCAAGAGGGCTCGGTCGTGCGGGGGACAACGCTCCTCGGGGTCTATGCGCTGGGCCTTGGCATCCCGTTCCTGCTGGTCGCCGCGTTCTTTCCGCGCATGGGCGGGGTGATGGCCTTCTTCAAGCGCCATACCGAACGGATCGAGCGGGTGATGGGACTTCTTCTGTGGACCATCGGTCTTTTGATGCTGACCGGCGGGTTTTCGCAGTTTTCCTACTGGCTGCTTGAGAACGTGCCGTTTCTGGCCAGTTTGGGCTGAATTTGGCTGCGAAATCGCCCCAAAGCCCGGCATAGTTGCCGCATGACCGGGGATGGGGCGCAAAGGGTTTTTCGGCGAAGGGTGTTCTACATCCCGGGCTATGACCCGTTCCCGCCCCGCCGCTACCGTGAGCTTTACCGCAAGGAAGGCCGCCTGCAGGCGTCGATCAGCGGTTATGATCTGACCCTGACCGCCCGCCCGCCTGACCCGGACCGGCCCTACGGCTGGCGGGTGAACAGCCGGATGGACAGCCCCACCGAGGTCGAGGTTGAGGTGCTGGTCTGGTCGGACCTCGTGCAGCGGTCGATGCGGCGGGGGGTGGCGGGGACCTACTGGCTTCTCTTGCGGACCGCCTGGGTCTATGGCGCGTCGGGGGCGCTTTGGGCGTTGTTGCGGCTGCGCAAGGGGCCGATGATCGCGGCGCTTTATCCGGCGGTGCTGCTGGTCGGGCAGGCGCTGCTGGCGCTTGGGGTGGCGTGGCTCGCGCTGTGGCTTTTGGCTGACCTGCCATGGGGGGGCGAGTGGCTGGTGGCAGCGGCGATGGGCTGGGCGGTGCTGGAGGGGTTTCGCCGCATCGACCGGCGGCTTTTCGTCTATTACCTGTTGCACGATTACGCCTTCACCGCCGTTGCAGGCGGGGCCTATCCGCCGGTGCTGAAGGCGCGGCTGACCGAGTTTCGGCATATGGTCGCGGCCGCCCTTGCTACCGATGTCGATGAGGTGCTGCTGGTCGCCCATTCCTCGGGCGTGCATCTTGGGGTGTCGGTGCTGGCCGATCTGATCCGGGCTGGTGTGCCAGCATCGGCCCCCGCGCTGGGGTTCCTGTCGCTGGGGCAGGCGGTGCCGATGGCCTCGTTCCTGCCGGGCGCGGGGCGTCTGCGCGCCGACCTCGCCTATCTCTCCACCCGGGCAGAGGTGACCTGGGTCGATGTCACCGCCCCCGGCGACGGCTGCTGCTTTGCGCTCTGCGATCCGGTGGCGGTTTCGGGTGTGGCCCCCGCAGGGCAGATCTGGCCCCTGGTGATCTCTGCCGCGTTCAGCCGGACATTAAGCGCCGCGCGCTGGGCAGAGCTGAAGCGGCAGTATTTCCGGCTGCATTTTCAGTACCTTTGTGCGTTCGACAACCTGCGCGGAGGCCGCTTCGATTATGACTATTTCCGCATCACCGCCGGACCCCTGACGCTTGCCGACCGGTTCCGGGGCAGGCAGCCCTCCGCCAGCCGGATCACCACGCCGCGCAGCCCGCATCGGGGGCTGGAATGACGCCGCCGAAACCCGTGCCGCGCGCCGACCGGGTGTCCTTGTGGGGCTACCTTCGCGCCTTCCGCCGCGACATCCTGTCGGCCCAACCGGCGCGCCTTTACCGCGCCTGGATGGCCGAATTTCGCACCCCGTTCTTTCAGAGCTACCTCTGCAACGACCCCGCCCTGGTGCGCCGGGTGCTGGACGAGACGCCGGAGGCGTTTCCGAAATCGCCCCGGGTCACCGCCGGTCTGGCCCCGCTGCTGGGCCGGTCGGTCTTTGTCACCAACGGCGCGGAATGGCTTCACCAGCGCCGGATCATCGACCCGGCGTTTGAAGGCGGCCGCCTGCGTCAGGTGTTCCCGGCGATCTGGGCAGCGGCGGAGGCTGCGGTGGCGCGGATGGCGGAGGGCGAGGTCGAGATCGAACCCGCCGCCAGCCATGCCGCCGCCGACGTGATCTTTCGCACGCTCTTTTCGATGCCGATCGAGGATCAGATGGCGCAGGCGGTCTACCACGCCTTCCAGACCTATCAGCGCAGCGCCCCGATCCTGAACCTTGCGGCCTTCCTGCCGCTGCCGCGCTGGATGCCGCATTTCCACCGGCGGGATACTCTGCGCTCGGCCGCTGAAATTCGCGGCCTGATCACCCGCTTGACCGCCGAACGCGCCCGAGCCATCGCGGCGGGCACGGCACCAGACGACCTTGCGACCAAGATCATGACCACCCCTGACCCGCTGACCGGGCAGTGCTTTGCAACGGCGGAGATGGTCGATCAGGTGGCGATCTTCTTTCTGGCCGGGCATGAAACCAGTGCTTCGGCCCTTGGCTGGGCGCTTTACCTGCTGGCGACGCACCCAAAGGCGCAGGACCGGGTGGCGGCCGAGGGTGCCGGGCTGGAGCCGTCCTTTGCCGCCCTCGCGAAGCTGCGGTTCACCCGCGACGTGTTGCGTGAGGCGCTGCGCCTATATCCGCCGGTGCCGATGCTGGTGCGGGAGAGTCTGGGCGCGCAGGACTTTCGGGGCCGCAAGGTCAGAAAGGGGGCGCAGATCGTCATCAGCCCCTGGCATCTGCATCGGCATGAGCGGATCTGGGCCAACCCCGATGGTTTCGACCCCGACCGCTGGACCGCCCCCGAGACGCGAGAGGCGGCGCGGGATGGCTATCTGCCGTTTTCACGCGGGCCGCGCGTCTGCCCGGGTGCTGGCTTCGCGATGCTTGAGGGGACGCTCCTTCTTGCGCATCTTGTCCGCGCTTTCCGGTTCGAGGCGCTGCCGGACCGGGGGCCGGTGCCGGTGGCGCATCTGACGGTCCGGGCAAAAGACGGCATCCGGTTGCGGGTGAAGCAACGCTGACGTGGGCAGATTGCCCACCCTACGGGCGGCGGTAGGGTGGGCAATCTGCCCACGTCAGCCGCTCGGGTCAGGTAAGCTCTACCCGGTAGCTTTCGATCACCGTATTGGCCAGAAGCTTGTCGCACATCGCCCGCACTTCGGCCTCGGCGCGGGTGGGGTCGGTCTCGGCCAGATCAAGCTCGATCACCTTGCCCTGCCGCACCCCGGTCACGCCCTGAAACCCCAAGGAGCCGAGCGCATGGCGCACCGCCTCACCCTGAGGGTCAAGGACGCCGGTCTTCAGCATGATCGTGACTTTGGCCTTCATCGGCGCCTCCGGCTGTGGGGCCCAGGATTCTTCGACGAAAAATCTTGGGGGTCAGTTGATCAGGGTCGGCTTCAGCGCGTGGGTCACGTTCGACGGCATCACGCCAAGCCGCCGGGCAAGCTCGGTATAGACATCAGCCATCGGCATCGGGTCCGGGATGGTGCCATCGGGCCGCTCGGGCTGGCGCATGTCCCAGAGGCGGCAATTGTCGGGGCTGATCTCGTCCGCCACGATCAGGCGCATGAAGTCCCCCTCCCAGACGCGACCGACCTCGATCTTGAAATCGGCCAGCCGGATGCCGACCCCCATCATGATGCCCGACATGAAATCGTTCACCCGCAAGGCCAGCGCGATGATGTCGTCAAGGTCCTGCTGGTTCGCCCAGCCGAAGGCGACGATATGTTCCTCGGCCACCAGGGGGGCATTCAGCCGCTCGTCCTTGAAGTAATACTCCACGATCGGGCGCGGCAGTTGCGTGCCTTCCGGGATGCCCAGCCGTGCCACCATCGGCCCGGCAGAGAAGTTGCGCACCACCACCTCCAGGGGAATGATCTCGACCATCCGCACCAGTTGTTCGCGCATGTTGATCCGCCGGATGAAATGCGTCGGCACGCCGATCTGGTTGAGCCCGGTCATGAAGAATTCCGACAGGCGGTTGTTCAAGACACCCTTGCCTTCCAGCGTGGCGGGGGCCGCGACGGTGGGGGCGCTGTCGTCCTTGAAGTACTGGATCAGCGTTCCGGGTTCGGGGCCTTCGTAGAGGATCTTCGCCTTGCCTTCGTAGACCTTCTTGCGCCGTGCCATGCGTGCTCCGATGACGGGTCTCCGGTGGGACTGCGGGGTCCCGTTGGAGTCTTCCCTTGGCCTATAGTCCAAGGGGGCCTGCCTCGCAAGGCGGGAAGGCGATGGCCGGGGCTCGGACGGCCTGCGGTCAACCGTCTTGGGGGCTTGCAGCGCCTGCGCCCGATGGGCATATGAGGGGCGACGTTGAACCTTGCGCCAAATCCATGGGGGGCCTGATGCCGACATTCGATGACCGCGAAAATGCCTTTGAAACCAAGTTTGCCCATGACAGCGAAATGCAGTTCCGGGCCGAAGCGCGGCGCAACAAGCTGGCCGGGCTTTGGGCGGCCGGCCTGATGGGCAAGTCCGACGACGAGGCTGCGGCCTATGCGATGGACGTGGTCAGCGCCGATTTCGAAGAGGCGGGAAACGAGGATGTCGTCCGCAAACTGGTCGCCGATCTTGCGGGCAAGGCCAGCGCCGACGAGGTGCGCGCCAAGCTTGCCGAGTTGCTGCCGGTCGCCAAGGCGCAGTTGCTGCGCGAGCTTTGACCCCGCGCCTGTCGCCGGTGCGGCTTTGGCATCGGTGACGGACCAAGCGCGCTCACGGATATTTGTCTCTCCGCGTGAAATAATCGGCCTCTGGCTGCGTATCTCCTTTGATCGGTTGGCTGCTGGTCGGGACCGGACGGGTCGCTTTGCGCGATCACCGTCCCGTGCCGGGTATCGACTGGTCAGAACCGCAGTCTGCCTTGTCGGCATCACCGCAGGAGAATGACATGCTGACCAAACCCATTGCTTTTGGCGAAACATTTGCTCCCACCGCCCCGTTTCAGCCCGAGATTGTTCCCTTTGCCAACCTTCCGTCGGTCTTGCCCGATCTTGCCGATATCGAGCTTGTCATCTCGCCCCTGATCGGTGCCGGTTTCGACGCGTTCGACCTGTTGCAACACCTTGGCCGGGCCGGATTTCACGGCCGGCTGCGGGTGATGTCGAAGGCGCTGGCGGACCGCGCGCTGGTGCTGCGCGAACTGCGGGTCGTTGCGGACCCGCTGGGGATTGCCGTCGAACTGCAGGAACGGCGCTGAGGCGCAGCTTCCCCTGACCGCGCAGGCTGGCCGCAGGATGAGCCAGCCGCATGTCATGATGCGTCATATCAATTTGCCTGTCGTCCCGGCGCGTGGCAAAGACAGGGTCGGCAGACGCCGGAAGGACATGGAATGACAGACGCGCTGACGCGCCTTCTTGGCGCGCATGACTGGCTTTTGGGCGACGGGGCCACCGGGACCAACCTCTTCAACCGGGGGCTTGAATCGGGCGAACCGCCGGAGTTCTGGAATACTGACCGGCCTGCCGATATCCGTGACCTTTACCGCCAGTCGGTGCTTGCCGGATCGGATCTGTTTCTGACCAACACGTTCGGCGGCAACGCCAGTCGGCTGCGCCTGCACGGGGCCGACCGGCGGGTGGGCGAGTTGAACCGCGTCGGGGCCGAACTTGGCCGCGAGATTGCCGATACCGCAGGCCGTCCGGTGGTCGTCGCAGGCTCGGTCGGGCCGACGGGTGAGATTTTCGTGCCGATGGGAACCCTCACGCATGCCCTTGCGGTCGAGATGTTCCACGAACAGGCCGAAGGGCTGAAAGACGGCGGGGCTGATGTCCTTTGGGTGGAAACCATGTCCGCCCCCGAAGAATACCGCGCCGCCGCCGAAGCCGCAGCCTTGGCCGACATGCCCTGGTGCGGCACGATGAGCTTTGATACCGCAGGCCGGACGAT
>NCDS01000060.1:9388-11623 GCA_002280315.1 Rhodobacterales bacterium 32-66-7
TATGACGGCACGCCCGATTTGATGGCCGAATATGCCGTCCTTGCGCGCGATGCCGGGGTGCGGATCATCGGTGGCTGCTGCGGGACGATGCCGGAGCATCTGCGTCACATGCGCCAGGCGCTGGAAGAACGGCCAAGGGGAGAGCGCCCGTCCCTGGAAGAGATTGCCGCCCGGCTTGGCGGGTTTTCCTCGGCCTCGGATGGCACCGGCGACACCTCGGGTGAGCCGCGGCGCGAACGTCGCGGGCGGCGGGGTTAGCGGCTTTCCGGGCCGCAGATGGAAAAGGCCGGGCATTGCCCGGCCTTTCCTGTCAAAGATGGTCGCCCGTGCGGGTGTTCGTCGTGGAATGCAGGTCGGGGTTGTAGTTCAGATGCGCGGGCAGGCGGATCAGCTGCCAGATCGCCGACAGACCGACCAGGATATAGACGATCTTCGACAAGACCGCCGTCTGTCCGCCAAAGAGGGCTGCGACAAGATCGAACTCGAAAGCACCGACCAAAAGCCAGTTGATGCCGCCGACGATGATCAGGATCAGGGTAAGGGCGTTGAGTGCTCGCATGGATAGGGTTCCTTGATTGCTGCGGGGTGCTGTCTTAACTGACACCCCCGCCGGCATGTTCCTGTCGGAGAAGAGATTTTCCGAACCGGACGAAATGCCGCATCAGAACAGGGACATCTGATCGCCCGCGCGCGGGGGCCTCGCAAAGAGGTCGGTGCGCAGCTTCGGCAGCGCGTTCTGCAGGCCAAGCCGTTTGCGCGCCACGTCGGCGCGGCGGTGGATCAGCTCGGCCCAGAGGCCCTGGCCGGTCATCCTTGTCCCGAACTCCGGATCATAGTCGCGCCCACCATGCAATTCGCGCACCCGTCCCATCACCCGGGCGGCGCGGTCGGGGACCGTCACCTCCAGCCAGCGGCGAAACAGATCGGCCACCTCACGCGGCAGGCGGAGCGGGATGGAATTGGCATGGGTTGCCCCGGCCTTGGCCCCGGCGTCCATCACCGCCTCAAGCTCGTGATCGGTCAGCGCCGGGATCAGGGGCGAGATCTGGATCCGTACCGGGATGCCAGCAGCAGCCAGCGCGCGGATGGTTTGCAACCGCCGTTGCGGCGCGGGCGCGCGTGGTTCCATCTTGCGGGCCAAGTCCTGGTCGAGCGTGGTCACCGAGATCGACACCGCCGCCAACCCCTTGGCGGCCATCGGCGCGAGAAGGTCGATGTCGCGTTCGACCAGCGTGCCGCGCGTCGTGATCCAGACCGGATGGTTGAAATCGGCCAGCACGGTCAGGATGTCGCGCAGCAGGCGATGCTCACGCTCCACCGGCTGGTAGGGGTCGGTGTTGGTGCCGATGGCGATCGGCGCCACCTTGTAGGCCGGACGACGAAGCTCTTGCGCGAGAACCTCGGCAATACCGGGCCGGGCGATCAGCTTCGTCTCGAAATCCAGGCCCGGCGACAGGTTCAGGAAGGCATGGCTGGGCCGGGCGTAGCAATAGATGCAGCCATGTTCGCAGCCGCGATAGGGGTTGATCGAGCGGTCGAACGGCAGATCGGGCGAGCGGTTGTAGGTGATGGCGGACCGGGGGCGTTCCAGCCGGACCTCGGTCGCGACCAGACGCTCCTCCTCCTTCAGGTCCCAGCCGTCGTCGAAGGCGTCACGTTCTGCGCCTTCAAACCGGCCGGCGCGGTTGCTGTCGGCCCCCCGCGCGCGCAGGCGCTGGCCCGGAAGGATGCTGTCGGTCATCCCGCAAGTTTAGAACAAGTCAGGAACATTGGCCAGAGTTTCCTGCCCGCGACCGCTTTCTGTCGGCTTTCAACTGGTGTATGTCGCTTGGCGGACAGTGACAGGCGCGCTTTGCGTCGATCACGGGACTTGAACCCTTCCGCTTGGAGCGCGCCCCATGGCCGACGAAGACGACATCATCCTTGCCGACCTTTCGGATGACGAGCTTGTCCTGCAGATGCATGACGATCTTTACGACGGCCTGAAGGAAGAGATCGAAGAGGCGGTCAACCTTCTGATTGCGCGGGGCTGGACGCCATATGACGTGCTGACCAAGGCGCTGGTGGCGGGGATGACCATCGTCGGCGCCGACTTCCGCGACGGCATCCTGTTCGTCCCCGAGGTGCTCTTGGCGGCCAACGCGATGAAGGCCGGGATGTTCATCCTGAAGCCGCTTCTGGTCGAAACCGGCGCGCCCCGGATGGGCAAGATGGTGATCGGCACGGTCAAGGGTG
>NCDS01000060.1:11633-21240 GCA_002280315.1 Rhodobacterales bacterium 32-66-7
GGTCAAGGGTGACATCCATGACATCGGCAAGAACCTGGTCGCGATGATGATGGAAGGTGCGGGCTTCGAGGTGCTGGATCTTGGCATCAACAACTCGG
The DNA here is from genome assembly GCA_002280315.1 of Rhodobacterales bacterium 32-66-7. Lineage (GTDB taxonomy): Bacteria > Pseudomonadota > Alphaproteobacteria > Rhodobacterales > Rhodobacteraceae > Tabrizicola. Next base: position 11,732 of record NCDS01000060.1, read on the forward strand.
TCGAGAAATACCTCGACGCGCTTGAGGCGGAAAAGCCCGATATCCTGGGCATGTCGGCGCTGCTGACCACGACGATGCCCTACATGAAGGTCGTGATCGACACGATGAAGGAAAAGGGCATGCGCGAGGATTACATCGTGCTGGTCGGTGGCGCGCCGTTGAACGAAGAGTTCGGTCGCGCGATCGGGGCCGATGCCTATTGCCGCGATGCCGCCGTCGCGGTGGAGACCGCCAAGCAGTTCGTCGCACGCAAGCACAACCAGATCGGGGCCTGAGGGGTCGTCCGGCCTCGGGCTCTGGCGTCGCTTTCGGGCGCACGGGGCTGTGATGCCGCCGGGTCTTGCAGAACGCCGAAGCAAGGCGCAGTTTGCATGGAAGGAGACATCTGCCATGCCCTTGACGCATTTCCTGGTCCTGATCCTGTGTGTTGTGCTGGCCGCTGGCCTGTCGCTGTGGCTGGCCATCGGCGCCGGGGTGCCGCTCGTGGCGCTGGGCTTTGCGGCGCTTGCGGCGAGCGTGATCCTTGGCTGGTCCCGGGTCAGCCGCTGAAGCCGTCTGCCTTGGGGGGCGGGTATGGATGACCAGACCCTTTCCGAAACCGGCCTTGCCCCCTTGCGTCAGGGCAGGGTGCTGCTGATCGCCTGCGGCGCGCTGGCGCATGAGATCCTGGCTTTGAAGGCGGCGAATGGCTGGGATCATCTTGACCTGCAATGCCTGCCGGCCAAGCTGCACCTTTGGCCGGACCGGATCATCCCCGCCGTCGAGGCGGCGGTGATGGAAGCGAGGGGCGGCTATGACACGATCTTTGTCGTCTACGCCGACTGCGGGACCGGCGGGCTTTTGTTCGAAAAGTGCAAGGATCTGGGCGTCGAGATGGTCGAAGGCCCGCATTGCTATTCGTTTTTTGAAGGTAACGCGGCCTTCGCCCGAAAGTCGGAGACCGAATTCACCGCCTTCTACCTGACCGATTTTCTGGTCCGGCAGTTCGACGCCTTCGTCTGGAAACCGATGGGCCTCGACCGTCATCCCGAACTGCGGGACATGTACTTCGGCAATTACACCAGGCTGGTCTATCAGGCGCAGGTCGATGACCCGGCGCTTGACGCCAAAGCGCAGGACTGCGCGGCGCGGCTGGGGCTGGCTTATGAGCGGCGGTTCACCGGCTACGGTGATCTGGCGCGCACCTTGGGCCGGGTGGCCAGGTCAAACTGATCCGGCAGGTCGGTCATCGGCCTTTTGGCGGATCTGGTCGCCCTGTCTGTAGCGCAAGATGAACACGCGGATCGCCGAGGCCAGGCCTTCATCCCCGGCGCGGGCGTCATCGATTTCAGCGGCAAGCTGGTTGAGCGGGACATCGCGCTCGGCCGCAATGGCGCGGAACGCGTCCCAGAATGCTTCCTCCAACGACACCGAGGTGCGGTGGCCGTGCAGGGTGAGAGAGCGTTTGACGGGGCGGGTGGTCATGGCGGAAGCCTAACCCACCGCCCGGGCCGGGACAAAATCCTTCGAAGGATTTTGCAAATCTTTTCGAAAAGATTTGCTGCTGCCCCGCGGTCAGGTCAACAGATACACCGGGTCGCGGTTGCAGAAAATGATGAACTGACCGGCATTCTCGACCACGCGGAATCCGCGTCGACGAACCTCGTGCAGAAAGCGTTCGCGACCGATCAGACGTTCGACATCGTTCACCTTTCGCCGAACCGTACCGCCTTCGGCGACGCTTTTGGCCGAGAACAGGTGGACAATCCATTTCTCGGGCGAGATCGCTTCAGGGAGTTGGGTCATGCGGAACCTCCGCCGCCAATCATGCCGAATCGAGGTTAAGTCCCGGTTAATCCGGCTCGCGCCGATGTGCTTCCAGATCACGCGCCGCCTTCTCTGCTGCCGCTTCGTCCAGCTTCCGGGCTGCCTTGCTGCGCCCGAACTTCGCAGCGTTTGCATTGGCTTCCATGCGGTCAGCCTTGCGGGTCGCCGCCTTTTTCACCTTCGCAAGGCTGACGATCTTCGCCATCTCAGCCCTTCGGGCCGATCATGTCTTCGGGCCGCACGATCCGGTCGAAGGTTTCACCATCGACAAAGCCCAGCGCAATCGCCTCTGCCCGCAAGGTCGTGCCGTTCTTGTGTGCGGTCTTGGCGACCTTGGTCGCGTTGTCGTAGCCGATCGTGGGGGCAAGGGCCGTTACCAGCATCAGGCTTTCCTGCATCAGCTTTTGAATGCGCGGCAGGTTCGCCTGGGTTCCGACCACCATGTTGTCGGTGAAGCTTGCCGCCGCGTCGCCAAGAAGCTGGATCGATTGCAGCACGTTGTAGGACATCATCGGGTTGTAGACGTTCAGCTCGAAATGACCCTGCGACCCGGCAAAACCCACCGCGGCATCGTTGCCCATGACATGCGCGCAGACCATGGTCAGCGCCTCGGCCTGGGTCGGGTTGACCTTGCCGGGCATGATGCTTGAGCCGGGTTCGTTTTCCGGCAGGATCAGCTCGCCCAGACCGGAGCGGGGGCCGGAACCGAGGAGCCGCAGGTCGTTCGCGATCTTGAACAGCGACCCGGCCACGGTTTTCAGCGCACCGGAAAACATCACCATCGCATCATGCGCCGCAAGCGCTTCGAACTTGTTCGGCGCGGTGACGAAGGGCAGGCCGGTGATCGTGGCAATCTCGGCCGCGACACGCTTGTCGAACCCGACCCGAGTGTTCAGGCCGGTGCCGACGGCGGTCCCGCCCTGGGCCAGTTCATAAATGTCGGGCAGGCAGGATCTGACCCGGGCAATCCCCTTGTCGACCTGCGTCGCGTAGCCCGAAAACTCCTGCCCCAGGGTCAGGGGGGTGGCGTCCTGGGTATGGGTGCGGCCGATCTTGATGATGTGCTTGAACTCATCCGACTTGGCCCACAGCGCGCGGGCCAGCTTTTCCAGCCCCGGCAAGAGCACATCGCGGGTGTGCATGCCGATGGCCACATGCATCGCGGTCGGGAAGGTGTCGTTCGACGATTGCCCCATGTTGACATGGTCGTTCGGGTGCACCGGCTTTTTCGAGCCCATGACGCCGCCCAGCATTTCAATCGCGCGGTTCGAGATCACCTCGTTCGCGTTCATGTTCGATTGGGTGCCAGAGCCGGTCTGCCAGACCACCAGCGGGAAATTGTCGTCGAAGCGGCCGGCGATCACCTCGCCCGCTGCTGCGACGATGGCAGTGCCAAGCTCGGCCGGAAGGTCGCCTTGCGCGACGTTGACCCGGGCGCAGGCCTGCTTGATCACCCCGAGCGCTCGGATGATCGGGACTGGCTGACGCTCCCATCCGATGGGGAAGTTGATGATCGACCGCTGCGTCTGCGCGCCCCAGTATTTGTCGGCCGGCACGTCAAGCGGGCCGAAGCTGTCGGTCTCGGTGCGGGTGGCGGTGGCAGATTGTGTCTGCCCGCGGGCAGGGGGTCCGGGTGGAAACTGGTCAACGGCTGGCACGGCGGTTCCTTCGGTTCAGGTCTTGCGAAACTGGTCGAGCGAGACGATCTGCGCATCCTGGCGCGGCTGGTGATCCTCGACCTCGATAGCGTCGTCTTCGTCGCCATCCTCGTCATCGTCGGAGGACTGGGTCTCGAACCGGAGGCCGAATTCCACCGATGGGTCGACAAAGGTGCGCACCGCGTCGAAGGGGATGATCATCGGCTCGGGATTGTTGCCGAAGTTAAGGGTAATGGCAAATCCTTCGTCAGTCACCGACATGTTTTCGAACCAATGCTGGATGACGATCGTCATCTCGGCCGGGTAACGCTCGCGCAGCCAGTCGGCGAGTTCGACGCCCGGGCAGGTGGTGTCGAAGGTGATGAAGAAATGATGCGCGCCGGGCAGGCCGTTTTCGGCGACATCGGTCAGAACCGTCTGGATCAGCCCGCGCATCGCGCGGTGCATCAGGGTGCCGTAATCAATGGACCGTGCCATCCCAAACCCTTTCTTCCCGGTTGCAGACCTTTGCCCCAGCATAAGGAATTCGAAGGCCTTGGAAAGGGGCGGCCCGTCATCTGTCATGTCGAATTTACACAACCGCCGCCAGGGCTGACGCGAGGGCCGAAAGCCCCAGCACGATCAGAAGCGGCCAGTGCCGCCACACCAGCGCCAGCGTCGCCCCGACCGCGATCAATGCCGGAAGGACGCGCAGGCTGGTGGGGTCCGGCAGCGGCAGGTGCAGGATGCCAAGGTTGGCATCGGGCAGGGTGGCGAACAGGACATGCAAGGCAAACCACAGCGACAGGTTCGCAATGACGCCCACCACGGCAGCCGTGATCGCTGCCAGCGCGCCCGAAAGCCGGGGCATATGCGTCAACCGGTCGATGAAGGGCGCGCCGGTGAAGATGAACAGGAACGACGGGATGAAGGTCATCCAGAGCGCAATGCCCGCCCCGGCGAGGCCAAGCTGCCAACCGCCGATCTGGTTCGCCGCCATGAAGCCGACGAACTGGTTCACCAGGATCAGCGGCCCCGGCGTCGTTTCGGCCAGGCCAAGGCCGTCCATCATCTGCGTCAGGGTCAGCCAGCCCTTGTCCTCTACCACCTCTTGCGCCATCCAGGCGAGGACCGCATAGGCCCCGCCAAAAGTCAGGATGGCGAGTTTGGAGAAAAACACGCCGATGTCGGCCAGGCGTCCCCCGACCAAAAGGACCAGCGCCGCCAGGGGCAGAAGCCAGATCGCGAGCCACGTTGCAGCGGCTTTCAGCGACCTGACCAGAACCTGCGGTGGTGCCGGACGGTCGGGGATGCCGGGGCTGACCGGCGTGCGCAGGTAGCCCCAGATTGCTGCGGTCAGGATCACCAAGGGAAACGGCAACTTGAACAGGAACAGCGCCAGAAAGGCCGCGACCGCGATCAGATTGGCCTCGCGGGTCTTGAGCGCGCGGCGTGAGACCTTGATCAAGGCTTCAAGAACCACCGCGATCACCGCCGCCTGCACGCCGGTGAACAACGCCTTGACCAGCGGCACCTCACCAAAGGCCGCGTATAGGAGGGTCAGGCCAAGCACCACCAGCGCCCCCGGCAGGACGAACAACGCCCCGGCAATCAGCCCGCCGCGCACCCCGTGGAGCCGCCAGCCGATCCAGGTGGCAAGCTGCATCGCCTCGGGCCCCGGCAAGAGCATGCAGAACGACAGCGCGCGCAGATAGTCGGCCTCCTCGACCCACTGTTTTTCGTCCAGGATCACCCGGTGCATCAACGCAATCTGCGCCGCCGGACCGCCGAAGGACAGCACGCCGATCCCGGCAAAGGAGCGGGTCAGTTCGGAGAGGGAGGGCTGTGTCATGGAGTGCGTCCTGCGGGCCAGTCATGGCCTTCCTCATGCCCGTCGCGCGCCCAGCGGTAAAGCGCGTCGTAAAGGGCGATGCCCGCGCCAAGCTGTTGCAGGTCATCACGAAACATTCGTGACAGCCCGACCGACAGTGCCAGCAGACCCGCTGCCTGAGGGCTGAGGTCATGCCGGTCGGTGTCGGCCGCCCGGATGACCAGCGCCATGCGGTCGAGTGCTTCGCAGGTGAGGCCGAAATCAGCCAGAAGCGCGTCGAAGGTGCAGCCTTCCCCCCTGTGGCTGAAGGGCACGCCCGGGATGTCATAGGGGATCGCCCCGAAGCGGTCGGCGACGCTGGAAACCTCAGTCGGGGCCACGAACAGAAAGCGCGCGGCGGGGTCGATGAACCGGCGGATCAGCCAGGGGCAGGCGATCCGGTCGATCTTCGGGCGGTGGCGGGTGACCCAAGCAGCTCCGGGCGGGGGGAGGGCGGCAAGCGGCACCATCGGCAAACCTGCGGCCGCCCAAGCGAGGGTGCCGCCCTCCAGCACCTCGGCCTGCCAGCCCTTGGTCCGCAGCCAGGCCGCAGCCCCTTCGGAAAGCTTCTGGCCTTTGGAGCAGACAACGATGGCCCGACCGGGCGGCAGGTCAAGCGTGTCGATGGCGGTATGGGGCAGGCAAAGGCTGGTCGGGATCACCCGGGGGAGGGCGTGGGTATCCTCGGGTAGCCGCAGGTCGATGATGGTGGGCGCGTCAGGCGTGCCGATCAGGCGAAACGCCTGCGCAGGGGTGATCAGTCCGAACTGGGGCATGGGATGCATCCTTGGGCCATGGGTCAGGGATGCGACGCTTGGGCCGAAGCCTCACGGGGCGGACGCGGGCCCCATGTCTCTGTGCTAGGCGAGGCTGTTGCGCCGGTCAAGCGCGTTTCAAGCCGGTCAGGATCCGATGTCGCATCCTTCGTACCGCGTCACCTTGAACGACAGATCGCCTTCGGTGAATGCAACCTGCGCCCCGAACCGCCCCATGGTCGAGATGACCGGGTTGAACGGCGGTTCACCGACAAAGCCGCCTTCGTTCACGACCGTGTCGCCCTTGGCGGTATTGGTCCCCTCATACTTCAGTTTCGCGCCGTCGCCATTGCGGTAGGTATAGCGGCAAGGCCCGGGCACGTTGATGCAGGACGCCGGGCTGAACGTCTCCCATTCGCCCCCAGCCCAGTCTTTCCGCAACAGAAGACCGTCGCTGGAATAGGTCGAGGTGCGGATCAGCGCCTCTCCATCCGGGCCGACATAGGTCTTGACCAGGTGCCTGGAGCCCTTCTTGCCGATGTAGACATCAACCACCCGCTCGCCGCTGGAATAGCTGCCATGGATCCGGCACCCGACCGGCATGTCCTGAAACCGGATACCATCGGCAAAGGCTGCCGGGGCGATGCAGGCAAGGGTGAAGACCAGATGTTTCAGGCTTGGCATGGCGTTCCCAACTCTCGAGGCGCGGTCTGGACGACCGCCCCGGATCACCCTATCGGGTCCGCCAATTCGCGCAACAGTTTCAGGCGCAGCGTCTCGCCATAATCCTGCACCCCCCTGGCCGAGACGACGAAGCCGCCCGGGGTGATGACCCAGCGCTGGTAATAGGCGGTGATGGGAAAGGCCGCGCCCGCAGCCTCGATCGCGATGGCGTTGATGGTGACCCCTTGCGCCTCGGCCTCGGATCGGGCGCGGGCGTCGGTGAAGCCCGCGTTTTCCTGCCCGTCGCCGGAAATGTCGATGACCTGCCGGGTGCAGTCCGGAACCGCCGCGAACTCTGCCAGCGCGAAGCTGACGCCTTGGCCGACCGCGGTGTCCGACCCTTTGAAGGCGCGGGGCATCGCGCTGGCGTTGTCGGCAAAGCGGGTAACGGCAGCCCTGGTCAGCATCCGCGACCAGGGGATCGCGACCGCCTGCTGGCCATCGCCTGACCACTGCACGACGGTCAGCGCAACCTCGCCCTCCACCAGCGCCTCGACCACCTCGGGGTCGGCCAGGGCCAAGGCGAGGCCCCCGGCCTGCAAAAGGTAGTCGCCGCCGCTGATCGAGCCCGAGACGTCGATGGCCAGCACCAGCGCCGTCTCGCAGGCGAGGGTGGGGGCAGCAAGGCAGGCAAGAAGCGCGGCGCGAAGCATGCGGCAGGATGGGGTGGGGCGGCGGGTCTGGCAAGCCGCTCGTCGATGACTGCGTCACTCCTCGCTGGCGACGCGACGAGGAGACGATGTCGAACGAGGAGCAGGGGGGGGAAGGTGCCGGATTCTGTTGCCAGGCTCCGGCGGGCCCCGCCTTGCGCGGCTAAGCGCAAGGACTTAGGTTTGGTATTGCGAGCCGCTTACGCGGCCAGCGCCACCGGAGCACGGTTGTCATTGGCAACTGTGATCTTGGACCGATAACGGTGGTACCTCACCGAGCGAAAGCTGGCCTCTTTGGTCGTTCGTCGATCCTGTTTCGGCCCCACACGCCCGCAATGAACGGGAAAGTCTGGTGGAGCCGCCGGGTACCGCCCCCGGGTCCGAGCCGATTATTACAGGTGCGTTTATCGCTATAGTCGGGGTTGCCCCCGACAGGAGGGAACATAGGCAAGGCCTGCGGGAAGTGCAAGGTCGGCAAAGCCGGTCAGCCGCCCCGCGCCCGAGGCTGGCGCATTGGGCCTGCGTGAGGTCTGCGCGTGGGGGGCTTTCAAAATGCAAACGACCTGCCCGGGATGCGGGCAGGTCGTGGGCTTTTCGGGCAAGACCTGCGACCGATCCGGTCCGGGTCCTGATGCCGCTATTCGTAGTAGACCGGTTCTTCGTAGATCGGCTCTTCGTAGACCGGCTCTTCGTAGACTGGTTCTTCGTAATAGGGCTCTTCGTAGGCTGGCTCTTCGTAGACCGGCTCTTCGTAAGCCGGTTCTTCGTAGACCGGCTCTTCGTAATACTGATCCGCTACCGGTTCTTCGTAGTATTCCTCGGCAACCGGCTCTTCGTAATACTGGTCTGCCACCGGCTCTTCGTAGTATTGGTCCGCCACCGGCTCCTCGTAATACTGGTCCGCCACCGGCTCTTCGTAATACTGATCTGCTACCGGTTCTTCGTAGTATTCCTCGGCAACCGGCTCTTCGTAGTACTGGTCCGCCACCGGCTCCTCGTAGTATTCCTCGGCAACCGGCTCTTCGTAGTACTGGTCCGCAACCGGCTCCTCGTAATACTCGTCCGCGACCGGCTCCTCATAGTACTCGTCCGCAACCGGCTCTTCGTAGTATTCCCCAGCCGCCGACTCGTCATAGACCTCCGCGCCTGCGTTATCCTCGGTGTAGCCCAGAGCCGCGGCCTCTTCATAGGACAGGCCGGTTTCGGGATCGTACCCCTCATCCTCGTAATAGACCTCGTCCGAGGAATATTCGGCGTAGAACTCTTCCGAATAGACGTAGGAATCGACCTCGGAGATGTAGTCGTCGTCCGGCCAGTCGTAGCCCGCCACCGTCTCGTCATAGTAGAACACCGTCTCGTCGCTTTCGATCGAGGTGATGTAGACTTCGGTGACGATGATCTCTTCGACGTAGATCAGCGTGTAGTCGTAGACCTGAAAGAAATCGTCGTAATAGGCATCGCAGAAGTCGGCGTAGTAGAACCCGCCGCCGGTGTAGAAATAACCGTCGTCGCCGCGATAACCCTTGCCGCGCGCGCCACGCGCGCCGGTGTTGTAGCCCCGCCAGCGCGCCACATCGGCGATGCCCACGGGTTTGGCGTAATCTTCGGCGGCAAGCTGGATGATGGTCTTCTTGGCGCGGTTCTTCCGGGTGCCATCGAAGAAGAAGAAGCTGTCGCCCGCGTTCAGCCCGTATTTGATCATGCTGTCGATATCGACCGGGCGGCGGATGATCTTGTCGTCAAGCTCGGTGATGACATCGCCGGGTTCAAACCCGTAAAGCTCGCCGATGCCGTTCGGCTCGACCGAGACCACCACGGCACCGGCGGCTTTCTTGCCCAGCTTGAATTCCTTGCGCACCGCTGCGGTGATCGGCAACAGGACGGCGTCCAGCGCGGGCGAGACATAGGGTTTCGGCAGCGTGTCCTGGGCAGCGGCAGGGATGCCGCCAAGCAGGACCACTGCCGCGCAGAGGGCTGCAAGAAGGTGGCGCAGCGGACTGCGATTGGATGCGGGCTGAGGCATTTTGGTACGGGTCCTGACGGGAAGTGGCGCTGAGGCCGAGTATAA
>NCDS01000061.1:0-2533 GCA_002280315.1 Rhodobacterales bacterium 32-66-7
CGACCAGTCGCTGATGGGCATGGGCCTGATCGACACCGAGCTCAACATCGCAAGCTACGCCATCCCCTCGATCATCATCGTGCTGTCGCATGCCTATGCCCCCTTCGCGGTGCTGCCAATCTTCGTGAGCCTGGAGAAAGTCGACCGCAGCCTTCTTGAAGCCGGGCAGGACCTGGGCGAAAGCCGCTGGGTCACCTTCCTGCGCGTGACGCTGCCCCTGACCATGCCGGGGGTTATCGCGGCGGTGATGATCGTGTTCATCCCGACCGTGGGCGATTATGTCACGCCGGAACTGGTGGGCGACGGCAAGGAGCCGATGATCGCCAACTTCATCGAGACCCAGCTTCTGAAGCTGCAGAACTTCCCCCAAGGCTCGGCCTTTGCGGTGGTGTCGATGCTGATGGTGGGCGCGGTGAGCCTGGTGTTCATCCTGTTGAACCGCCGCTTCCTCGGAGGCTCGAAATGAAAAAAGCCCCCGCCCTGCAGGCCTTCGCGCTGTTCTATCTGCTGTTTCTCTACGGCCCGATCCTCTTGCTGCCGATCTTTGCCTTCAACGACAGCAAGGTCGTCGCTTTCCCGTTGCAAGGCCTGACACTGGCCTGGTTCCGCGAGATGCTGGCCGACCAGAACCTGCGGCAGGCGGCGTGGAACAGCCTGATCATCGCGCTTTCCGTGGCCAGCCTTTCGACTGTCCTTGGCGTCTTCGCTGCCCGTGCCTCGGTCCGCTACCGGTTTCCCGGCAAGGCACCGATCATGGGGATGATCATGCTGCCGCTCGTCCTGCCCGAGATGATCGTGGCGATGGCGCTTCTGGTGGTGCTGTTGTCGGTGGGCATCCCGCTGTCGCTTTTTACCGTGATCGCCGGACAGGTGCTGATCTGCACCCCCTTTGCGGTGGCGATCCTGACCTCGGCGTTCCAAAGCCTCGACCGGTCACTGGAGGAGGCGGCGATGGACCTTGGCGAGACTCAGGTCTCCACCTTCCGGCTGATCGTGCTGCCCCTGGTGATGCCGGGGATCATGTCCAGCTTCCTGATCTGCTTCACGATCTCGTTCGACGAATACATCATCGCGCAGTTCCTTGGCTCGGGTGAGCCGATCCTGTCGGTCTACATCTTCGCGCAGTTCAAGTTTCCCGGCAAGGTGCCCGCAATGCTGGCCCTGGGGACCTGCCTTGTCCTGTTTTCGATCATCCTCCTCGGCGTGGCCGAGTATTTCCGCCGCCGCGGCATTGCCCGGGTCGGCGGCACAAATTCCGGAGGCATCCTGTGACCGCTGAAAAACCCACGATGATCGAGTTCAAGGATGTCCACAAATACTACGGCGATTACCACGCGCTGCGCGGCATCACCGGCACGATCAAGGCGGGAGAGTTCTTTTCGCTCCTCGGCCCCTCCGGCTGCGGCAAGACCACGCTTCTGCGCACCATCGCCGGGTTTGAAGGCATCGATCAGGGCGTGATCATGATCGACGGCAAGAACATGGCCAATGTCGCCGCCAACGTGCGCCCGACGAACATGGTTTTCCAAAGCTACGCGATCTTTCCGCATATGTCGGTGGGCGAAAACGTCGGCTTCGGCCTTCGCAAGGAACCCGGCACGCGGGAGGACAAGGCAAAAGCCGTCGCCGAAGCGCTGGAGATGGTGGGCCTGAAAGGCTACGGGCTCCGCGCGGCGCATGCATTGTCGGGCGGCCAACGCCAGCGCGTGGCCCTCGCGCGGGCGCTGATCCTGAAGCCGAAGGTGCTCCTCCTCGACGAGCCCCTGTCCGCACTCGACAAGAAGATGCGCGAACACATGCAGGTCGAACTGATCAAGCTGCAGCGCCAGGTCGGCATCACCTTCATCCTCGTCACCCATGATCAGGAGGAAGCCCTGGTGATGTCCGACCGCATCGCGGTGATGTTCGACGGCGAGATTGCGCAACTGGCTGACCCGGAAACGCTCTATCGCCGCCCGGCGACCCGGAAGGTCGCCGACTTCATCGGCACGATGAACTTCATCCCCGCCACGATCGTCTCGGAGATCGGCGACGAGGTAAAGCCCGGTGGTGGGTCTGCGCCCCGAAACGCTGACGCTGCTTTACGACGACCAGAAGGCCCCGGAGCGGGAAACCGACGGCATCATCGACGAGGTGATCTACTTCGGCGACATGACCTATTATGACGTCTACCTCGGCGGTACCGATGTCGAAGTGCGGCTTTCGATGCGCAACGTGCCCGGTCGTCCGGTCCTGGACGTGGGCACCAGGGTCCGCGTGGCGTGGAGCCCCACAGCGCTGGTCCTGTTCCGCTGACGCGAGGAAAATAGCGCAGCCGCAAGCGGCTGCACGCCTTTGTCTCGCCTCTGGCGCAGGGCGCCAACCGGCTCGGGAGTGCCTCCGGCGGGGATATTTTTGCAGAAAGGAAGGTGGTTTTCCTTTCTGTTCAAATATCCTGGGGGTCTGGGGGTGAAACCCCCAGCCTGAGGAGGCGGGCCTTGGCCCGACGACGAGGTAAAGGGTCTTCGCGCGGAACGCGCTCAATCAGATTACC
>NCDS01000061.1:2580-13487 GCA_002280315.1 Rhodobacterales bacterium 32-66-7
TACCGGTCGGGCGAGAGGAGGCCAAGGCCACGCAGGTAGATGCCGATGCCGCTTTCCAGCAGCTCTTCCGGCGCCCAGGGTTGCGGGCCGCCGTTGCCGCGAAGGTAAAGCTCCACCACGCCATGGCTGACCGCCCAGACATGGGCCGAGATCATGCTGGCGGGCGGCCGACGCTCTGCGGCCAGGCTTTGGGACAATTGTTCGGCGGCGCGGTCCATCGTGCCCCTTGCCTTGCTTGCGACGGTCGCAAGAGCGGCATGCTGGCCCGGCTGCAGCCCGCTTTCGAACATCGCCTGGTAGTGGCCGGGATATTTCCTCGCAAAGGCGAGGTAGGCGCGCCCCGTCGCCTCAAACGCGGCAAGGGGGGTCGGGCGGCCGTCGTCATAGGCGTATTCAAGGAGGGCCGCGAAGATGTCGAAGCCCTGGCGGGCCACCTCGGCCAAAAGCTCATCCCGTCCTGCAAAGTGGCGGTAGACGGCAGCGGGCGTCACATCGGCCGCCTTTGCCGCCTCGGACAGGGTAAAGCCCTGCGGGCCCTTTTCGGCGATCAGCGCCAGAGCCGCCTCGACCAGGGCCTGGCGGAGGTTGCCATGATGGTAGCCACGCTTCACGCCTGGTCCTGTGGCCGAAGCTTCGGTCCGCCGCAGATCCGCGCGTCGGGCGTGCCCACGGCCGAGGTATCCTTGCCGGGGTAGTCGACGTTTCCAAGAATGGTCTGGATCACGGCGATGCGGGCGCGTTTCTTGTCGTCCGCCAGGATCACCGTCCAGGGCGCATGGGGAAAGTTGGTCTTCTCCATCGTTTCGGTGATGGCGGCGGAATAGGCGTCCCATTTGCCCAAGCCGTCCACGTCGATCTGGCTGAGTTTCCACTGCTTCAGAAGGTCACCCTCGCGGTCGAGGAAGCGTTTCAGCTGTTCGGCGCGACCGACCTCGAGCCAGATCTTGATCAGGATGATGCCTTCGTCGGCGATCATCTGTTCGAATTCAGGAAGTTGGCGGAAGAACTTCGCGCGCTCCTCCGGCTTGCAGAAGCCGAAGACATGTTCGATCATCGCGCGGTTGTACCAGCTGCGGTCATACAGGGCTATTTCGCCCCTGGCGGGGAACCAGTCGACGTAGCGCTGGAAGTACCATTGCTGGGCCTCTCGCTCGGTCGGCTTGGGCAGAGCGACGACATAGGCCTGGCGCGGGTTCAGGTTTTCGGTCACCGCCTTGATCGCCCCGCCCTTTCCGGCGGCATCGCGGCCTTCGAACACCACCAGAAGCCGTTGGCCGGTGGTTTTCAGCGCCGCCTGCATCCGGGCAAGTTCGATCTGCAGCGCCTCCATCTGCTGGTCGTAGTCCTTGGACTTCATGTCCTCACGGTAGGGATAGGAGGCGGTGAGGATTGCGTCCTTGTCGGCGTCGTCGATGGCTTTACGGACCGCTTTGGGCGCGCCTTCCCGGTAGTAGCGGCTGATCGCGCCGTCGAACGGCAGGGTCTGGGGGGATTTGGTCATGGGAGCCTCGCGTTTGCCGCCAGTATGGCGATTGCGCGGGTCAGCGCAATGCGAGCCGGTCGATGGCGGCGATGACCACCTCGGGATGGGTATGGTGCGGCATATGGCCCGCGCCCTTCAGCACCGTCAGCGTGGCGTTGGGCAAGATCCGGGACAGCGGGCCGGAGTGGACGGCAAGGGGCACGATGGTATCGGCATCGCCATGGATCAGCGCGACCGGCAGGGTCAGGTCGGGGTAGTGCGGCGGGGGCGAAGACCACTGCGGTCAGGGTGCGAAGCGTGCTGTCCGGCAGCCAGGCTGCTGCTACCGGGGCGGCCAGCGCGCGGCCGATCCGGGTGGCGGTCACGCGGTACCAGATGCCAAGCGCGCCCGGCCAGGGCATCGACGCCGCGCCCAGAAGGACCAGCGCCTTCGGGGCCGGGCCGGGCCCGCCGTCCTTGCTATCCACCGCCCAGGCGAGCGCCACCGCCCCGCCATAGCTTTGGCCGACCACCACCGGGTCGGTCACCCCGAGTTCGGCCATCGCCCCCCGGATGATCCGCACCTGCGCCAGAAGCGAGGCGTCGGGCGCGGGGTCGGAATAGCCAAGGCCGGGCCGGTCGATCACGGTGACCCGGTAGCGGTCGATCAGCCGGTCACGCAGCGCAAAGGTGAAGTCGCGCAGATTGCCCGAGGCACCGTGGATCAGCACGAGGTCCGGCCCGGTCCCCGACATCTCGTAATGCAGGCGCAGGCCGTCCACGGTCACGAACTGGCCGGTGGGGGGGAAGGCCGCCTCGACCGCCGCCTCACGCATGGAGGCGCGCCACTCTGTCACCCCGGCAAAGGCTGAGGTCACGACGACAAGGCTAACGGCCAATCTGGTCAGGGTCATAGGGCGTGCTCTGATAAATCTCGTTGATCCAGTTGCCGAACAACAGATGTGCGTGGCTTCGCCAGCGGTTCAAGGGCGGCAACGCGGGATTGTCATCGGGATAGTAATTCAGGGGCACGTTGATCGGGGTGCCCTGGGCGATGTCGCGGTCATATTCCTGCTTCAGCGTGTCGCTGTCGTATTCGAAATGGTTGAAGATATAAAGCGCGCGGTGGGTCGCATCCTCGACCAGACAGGGACCAACCTCGTCCGAGCCGAGGAGGGTCGAAAGGCCGGGGGCTGCATTGATCTCGACCTGGCGCATCTCGGTCCAGCGGCTGACCGGAATCACGAAATCATCGGAAAAGCCGCGCAGATAGGGTGAGGTTGGGGCAAGGTTCAGGTGGCGAAAGCAGCCGAAGGCCTTGGCGGGAAGCAGGTGTTTCTGTACGCCGTGGAAATGGTTGATCATCGCCATGCCGCCCCAGCAGACGCCGAAGGTGGATTGGACATGGGTCTGGGTCCAGTCCATCACCTCCCTCAGTTCGGACCAGTAGCTGACCGCGTCAAAGGCCAGATGCTCGATCGGCGCGCCGGTGATGATCAGGCCGTCGAACTTCTGACCTTTCACCTCCTGGAACGGGCGGTAGAAGGCGGCCATGTGTTCGGCAGCGGTGTTCCGGGTCTGGTGTTCGGACATGCGGATCAATTGCAGGTCGATCTGCAAGGGGGTGGCTCCGATCAGCCGGGCGAACTGCGTCTCGGTCTGGATCTTCTTCGGCATCAGGTTCAGAAGCCCGATCTTCAACGGCCGGATATCCTGCCGTGCCGCGCGTTCGGGCGACATCACCATGACGCCTTCGGCCTTGAGCACGTCATAGGCAGGCAGGGTGGAGGGCAGGGTGATCGGCATCGGGGCACTTCCTTTGAAGCGCTGGATGTAACGGCCCTAACCGGCGTGATCAAGCGTGCGGGCGATCAGCGCGTCAAAGTCGGCGGCGCTTTGGACCTTGGCCACATCCTCGGCCGCGACGGTAATCCCCCAGCGCGCCATCGCGGCATAGCGCGGCTGGCGGTGGGCAAGGGCACGGGCATAGGTCCAGCGCACGAAATGGTCCGGGTCGCAGTCGGCCTCGGTTACCGCATGGATCTGGCGGTATTCGGCCCAGGCGGCCTGCAGGAAGGCGGGCTGGTAATACATCGGCTTTGGCGCGCGATCAAAGCGGCGGACAAGCTCGGCGGTGTGGGCGTCGGACCCCTTGATCCAGACCAGAAGGAGCGTGTCCGACAGTTGCCGCAACACCGGGTCATCGGGATCGTCCGGCCCTACCACCTCGCAGATCGAGCCGGAGGTGTCGCAGACGAAGTTCTTGTAGCCGTAGATCTCCTCGGCCCGGGGGATGAAGCGGGCGGCGTCCAGGGTCGCCGCAATCTCGGCCGCGCGGTGCTGGTCCTGCCGTGCCATGTAGTCGGCAAAGGGCAGGCCACCCTTCGCCGGATCGCCGGGCTTGCCAAGGTAGGTCGACAGGGGTGCCAGATTGTCGAAGGTGATGTTGGAGCTGATGTAGACCGAGTCGGTCATCAGAAGCTCACGCAGAAGCGGGACCTTCATCGCCTCACGCTTGAAGTTGTCGGCGATCAGCTCGTTCATGTAGCGGGTGCCGATCCGGTAATCGACCGAATAGTGAAACCACGCCGCCTGGTCGCGCATCAGGTTGGCAAGGTAGGTCTTGCCAAGGCCGGACATGCCGAAGAGCAGCACGCGCTTTCGCCCGGCATCGAGATAGTCCTGCCCGCTTCGGTAGATCATCGTCCGGTCCCCCGGACCCTGTGGTAGCGGCCAGAGGGGGGGCTGACAATGAGAAAACCCCGCCCCGGGAGAGGGGGGCAGGGTTCCGGGATTGCAGCAGGTGCAGGGCGGCGTCTGGCCTAGAACCGGAAGCCGACGGTCATGCCGAAACCGACCGCTTCACTGCCTTCGAACACCACGCCAGAGCCATCGATCGCATCGCCAAGCTTGACATATTCCAGACCGGCGGTGACCTTCAGGTTGTCCTGCGTATAGGTGCCGCCGATCCCGAAGCTTTTGTAGCCATCGGTCGGTGACAGCCGCGACGACACCCCGCCGTTCGACTTTTCATAACCGGCGCGGGCGAAGACCGACCAGTTGTCGTTCAACCGGCGGCCGATCCCGAGCTGATAGGTGAAGACATCGTCGTCGAAGTCGGTCACCGAGTCCCCGGTCAGGCCTTCATAGGCCGGCGGGCGCACCTCCCAGGCCGACCATTCCGACCAGCGGATCTGCCCGAAAAGGAGCGTGTCCTTGGCGATGCCGGTCTGGAAATCCAGCGCAAGCGACTGCGGCATGATGATGTCGGTCGTCGTGTTCTGCGTGCCGCCGATGGCTGGACCGACCTCGGTCGTCGGGAAGTTGTGCTCGATCTCGCCTTCATAGGTCAGTGCGACGCGCAGCGCGATCTCGGGCTTTTCATAGGCCGCGCCGACGATGTAGCCGAAATCCTCGGTCGAGCCGCGGGCCGAGTAGGTGCCGGGAAGCAGGGCGCCGGGAATGTTGATCTCGGCCTTTGAGCGCAGGTAGCGCAGACCGCCGTAGATCGACACGGCGGGCGTCACCTCATAGCGCAGGACGCCGGCGATCTGCTCGCTGTCCCAGGTGGCGTTCAGCCCGTTATAGGCCCCTTGGGTATAGTTCGCATCCGCCCCGTAGGGCGTGTTGATGAACAAGCCGAAGTGCAGCCGGTCGCTGAACTGATGCTTGTAGGACAGGGCATAGGTCGAATAGTCGACCGCCATGTCGCCGGTGCTGCCGCCGCCAAGGCCAAGCGGATAGGCCCCCGACACTTCGGGCCGGACCCGCGAAAAGCCGATCTCGGCGTAATTGCCCTCTTCGAACAGGATGGCATAGCTCAGATCGGCGCGGTCGATGCCCCCGGCATGGGACGCGGCCGTCGTCAGGACCAGCATCGTGGTCCCCAGCAGGATTTTTTTCATGTTCTCCATCCTCATTCGAGGTTTCCCCGACGGCAGGATGGGCGTTGACCCCGAATCGGTCAATCATGACGCGGCGTCACAGATTTGTCATATTGCGGCCTCGTGTCGCAGAGGCGGCACCCTGAAGGGTCAGCCAGATGCCCAGAAAGATCAGCCCGGCGCCAAGAAAAAGCGTGATTGCAACCGCTTCGCCGTAGAACACGGCCCCGATCGCGGCGATCACCGGCAGGCGCGCAAAGTCGACGGGCACGACCGCGCTTGCCGGGGCGAGGGACAGCGCACTTGTCAGGCAGAGATGCGCGCCGACACCGGCAACGCCGATGACCGCAAGCCAGGGCAGCGTCGCAGCCGTCGGCAGGGTGATCGTGCCGTCGGCCAGGACGGCCGCAAAGCCGAAACCGGCCTGCATCAGCGTCAACCAGAAGAGGATGCCGACAATCGCCTCACCCTTGGTCAGGGCCTTGGTCATCAGGGTGGTCGCGGCAAAGAAGAACGCAGCCCCGATGGCGGCAAGGACGCCGGGCTCCACCCGGGTGAAGTCGGGCTGGGCCACGATCAGGACGCCCGCAAACCCCATGCCTGCAGCGATGAGCTTGCGGCGGGTCAACCGCTCACCCAGGACCAGAGGCGACAAGAGGATCACCCAGATCGGCGAGGTGAACTCCAGCGCGAAGACCTGGGCGAGGGGGATGAGCGTGATCGCCCAGAACCACAGCGACTGGCCGGTGAAGTGAAAGATGTTGCGGACCAGATGCCCGCCCAGCCGCTGCGCCCGGATGCGGGACAATTGCCCCAGCGCTGCGGCCCCGGCGACGACCAGCACGAAGCCCACGACCGAGCGGTAGGCGAGAATCTCGAACGTGTCATGCGCGCCGTTGATCTGCCGTGTGGCGACGGCCATGGCGGTAAAGGCGGCAATCGCCCCGGTCATCCAGAGGGCAGCAGCAAGGGGGCGGTTCGGGGTGGTCATGGCTGGTAAGCCAGGACCAAGAGGCGATGCCTGGCGGGATCGTACCAGACCCGCAGGTGAATGTCTGGATGGATTGCCTCCAGAGCGAGACCGGCATCGATGGAGGGCTGCCAAAGGGCCTCCTCATCTGCATCTACACAGCGCCTGAATGACGACGACCCTATGCTTTCCATGTTTTGCCAACCAGAGAACTCGATCCGCCCATCAACGCTGACCGAGGGGGCCTGCAAGGCACCGTCCGGCACCGTCCCCACGAGGTAAGTTGCGCGGAAGCAGTTGAGGAAGTGGAAGTCCTTGCTCTCCAAGGTGACAATGTTGAACAGTGAGGGCACCTTATCCCGCAGTATGTCTTCGTCTGGCGTGCATCCGGTCAGGAGGGCCAGAGCCAAGACGCAAGCCCGATACTTCATTCCAGTTCGATTGTCCCGGGCGGCTTTGACGTGCAGTCGTAGAACACACGGTTGATCCCCTTGACCTCGTTGATGATCCGCGTGGCGGTTTCACCAAGGAAATCATGGGTGAAGGGGTAATAGTCGGCGGTCATCCCATCCACCGAAGTCACCGCCCTTAGCGCCAGCGCGTAATCGTAGGTCCGCCCGTCGCCCATCACGCCCACCGTCTTCATCGGCAGGATCGCGGCGAAGGCCTGCCAGATCTCGTCGTAAAGCCCGTGCTTGCGGATCTGGTCGATGTAGACCGCATCGGCGCGGCGGAGGATGTCGAGCTTCTCCTCCGTGATCTCTCCGGGGCAGCGGATCGCAAGGCCGGGGCCGGGAAAGGGGTGGCGGGCGATAAAGGGTACGGGGAGGCCAAGCTCACGCCCGAGGGCGCGGACCTCGTCCTTGAAAAGCTCGCGCAGGGGTTCGACGAGTTTGAGGCCCATCTTCTCCGGCAGGCCACCGACGTTGTGATGGCTCTTGATCGTGACCGAAGGCCCGCCGGAGAAGCTGACGCTTTCGATCACGTCGGGGTAAAGCGTGCCTTGCGCGAGGAACTCTGCGCCCCCGACCGCCGTCGCGTGTTTCTGGAACACGTCGATGAAGAGCCGCCCGATGGTCTTGCGCTTCGTCTCGGGGTCCGCAACCCCTTCGAGCGCGCCAAGGAAGAGGGCGGATTCGTCGGCGTGGATCAGCGGGATGTTCCAGGTGTCGCGGAACATGGTCACGACCTGTTCCGCCTCCCCCAGCCGCAGAAGGCCGTGATCAACGAAGACGCACGTCAGCTGGTCGCCGATGGCCTGGTGGATCAGGACGGCGGCGACCGAGCTGTCAACCCCGCCGGAAAGCCCGCAGATCACCTTCCGGTCGCCAACCTGGGCGCGGATTTTGGCGATGGCTTCCTCACGGTAGGCACCCATCGTCCAGTCGCCCTTGAACCCCGCGAGACGGACGAAGTTGGCGTAAAGCGCTGCGCCTTTCGGGGTGTGGTGCACCTCGGGGTGGAACTGGACGGCGTAGAACTGCCGGGCCGGATCGGCAGTGATCGCAAAGGGCGCGTTGGGTGAGGTGCCCAAGACCCGAAAGCCGGGGGCGATTTTCGAGACATGGTCGCCGTGCGACATCCAGACCTGCTCTGGCCCCTCCTCGTACCATCCCGCAAGAAGCGGGCTGGTCTCGTCGGTGGGGGTGACATAGGCGCGGCCGAATTCCGCCGTGCCATGCCCGCCTTCGACATGGCCGCCAAGGCAGTGCATCATCACCTGCTGGCCGTAGCAGATGCCCAGGACCGGCACGCCAAGGCTGAACACCCCCGCAGGCGGCATCGGCGCGTCGGCCCAGTAGACGCTGGCCGGGCCGCCCGACAGGATCACCGCCTTCGGGGCGAAAGAGCCGAGGAACGCCGCATCCACGCGGGAATAGGGATGGATTTCGCAATAGACGTTCAACTCACGCAGGCGGCGCGCGATGAGTTGCGTCACCTGAGAGCCGAAGTCGATGATCAGAAGGCGGTCATGCTGGGTCATGGCCTCGCCTAGCCAAAGCCTTGTCGCGATGCAAGTGGTCAGGCCTTCTCCGCGACCATCCGCGCCAGGGTCCGGGTCATCTCTCGGCCCGCCGCGCGCATCAGGTCGGGACGCTTGCCAAGATAGCCCGGAGTCTTGTTGGCGTCATAGAGGACCGGCCCGTCCGGCCCGAGGGCGAAATCGAACTTGCCGAAGTCAAAGCCAAGGCGGCGACGCTCGGCCCGCAGGACCTCGGGCACTTCGGCAGGGCCGTGACCGATGAAATTGCTGCTTTTCACGATCCTCCTGGTTGAGGTGTACCAGTTGCACCGCTCATACTCGCCGAAGAAGCTCCAGATCCGCAGGACATTCAGACCGTCGCGCTGTTCGGGCAGATAGCGTTCGACCACCTGCGCCGGATCGGACCAGACCGCGTCGGGCACCTGGGACAGGTGGTCGAAGATCCGGTAGTCCACCGGCGGCAGTGCGGGGCCGCCGCTTTTCCGCGCAAGAAAGTTCTCCGGGCCACCGGCGCAGTTGAGATCGCTTTTCACCAGAACCGGTCCCGGCCAGTCCGACGCGGGATGAAGGAGGTTCCGGCTGACCGCCCGTTTGCGGATATCCGAGACGCGCCCGTTCACCGCAACCGGGTAGCGCGCTGCGAGGTCGAGAAAGGGCTGCGCGATAAGCGATTGATCGACATGCAGGATCGCGGCATCTGCGGGCCGGAAGGCCTGGTCGGGATCGGTGAAGAACCAGCGCAGACCGTGACGCCGCCCCTCGATCAGCATGGCATCGATCTGGTAGAAGGGGGCGCTGACCGGGACCCGGCCGCCGATCAAGGTCTTCAGACGCCGGTCAAGCGGATGGGTGATGATCGCAAGCTGCATCTGGACGCTTCCCTTCAGCGCAGGGTACTGTGCGCGGCATGGAACCTCAAGCCCAC
Source organism: Rhodobacterales bacterium 32-66-7 (assembly GCA_002280315.1). GTDB lineage: Bacteria > Pseudomonadota > Alphaproteobacteria > Rhodobacterales > Rhodobacteraceae > Tabrizicola. The sequence goes on from NCDS01000061.1 coordinate 11,806, forward strand.
TGGGAGCGTCTTGGCCACCGTTTGGCGCGGATGGGATTGCCCCAGGTGCCGGGGCAAAGGTTGGCGGATCACGCCGCTGCGCTCTTGGGCGGCTGCGAGGGGCTGACGGTGCTTCTGGGGCTCACGCCCGCCTTTGCCGACCTTGGCGCGCGGGTCGAGGCGTTCGATGCAACGCCGGGCATGATCGCGGCGGTCTGGCCGGGCGATACGGCGCTGCGGCGGGCGCGGGTGGCCGACTGGCGCGCCCTGCCGGTGCAAAGCGGTACGGCGCGGCAGGTCATCGGCGATGGTGCGCTGAACTCGGTCCCCGACCGGGCTGCGGTTCGGGCGGTGCTGGCCGAGGTGCGGCGCGTTCTGGCCCCCGGCGGGCGGGCTGCGATCCGGGTTTTCACCCGCCCCGATCCGGCCGAGACCGCCGCCGAGGTTCTCGCGGCGGCTGAAGCCGGGCGCATCGCCAGCCTCAACGCGCTCCGCTGGCGGATCGCTGCGGCGCTGGCTTTGGGGCCGGCGCATGAGGTTGCGGTGGCGGACATTGTTTCGGTCGTTGCACCCCTGGGCGATCTGGCCGACTTCGCGCGGGCAAGGGGTATGCAGCCGGACGAGGCGGAGCATTTTCTGGCCTACCGCGGCTCACCCGCCCGCTATGTGTTTCCCGACCGAGCCGTCCTGGAGGCGGATGCCGAGGCGGTGGGTCTTGGCTGTGCCTGGGTTCCGACCGAGGGGTACCCGGGTGCTGACCTCTGCCCGTTTGCGGTGCTTGGCGTCATCTAGCCGGGGGCGGGTGGCAAGTCGCCGCGGTCGGATGGGGTGTCGAGGTCGGAATTGGGGGTTTCACACCCCCAAACCCCCGTGGGATACTTGTGCAGAAAGGATGAGCGGGGCGTTTCGGGGAAAGCCCTGGTGTCGCTTTTGGCGGGCAGGTGACGGAAACGGGGGGCGGATCGGGCCCCGGTTTCGGCATAAGGGCCGAAAGGGATCGGAGGGCTTCAGATGAACGAAGTGGCAGGGCGCAAGGGGCGCAGCGGCGGCGGGGCCTCGCGGCGGGCAGAGCGGACGGCGGTCAGTTTCGAGAGCGCCCGCTTCATCCAGCGCAACATCCCGAACTTCGAGATTCTGAACGAAGAGGCGCTGCAGATCATCGAATGGAACGCGGATACCGTTCTGGAAGAGATCGGCGTCACCTTCGTGGAGAACCCGGCGGCGCTTGAGCTGTGGCGCAAGGCGGGGGCGGATGTGAAGGGAGAGCGGGTGCATATCCCGCGCGGGTTGGCGCGCAAGCTTTGTGCCACCGCCCCGTCGAGCTTTACCCAGCATGCCCGCAACGCGGAGCGCAACGTCGACATCGGTGGCCGCAATCTGGTGCTGGCCCCGGTCTATGGCCCGCCCTTCGTGCGCGACATGGAAGGTGGCCGCCGCTATGCCACGCTGGAGGATTTCCGGAACTTCGTGAAGCTGGGCTACATGTCGAAATGGCTGCACCATTCCGGCGGCACGGTGTGTGAGCCGACCGATGTGCCGGTGAACAAGCGCCACCTCGACATGCTCTTGGCGCATATGACGCTGTCGGACAAACCCTACATGGGGTCGGTCACCGAACCCAGCCGGGCCGAGGATTCGGTGGCGATGTCGAAGATCCTGTTCGGGGATGACTTCGTTGACCGGAACACGGTGATGACGAGCCT
>NCDS01000062.1 GCA_002280315.1 Rhodobacterales bacterium 32-66-7
GCTTGTTGCCGATGGTCTGGTGCTGCGGACCCCGGATGACAGCGACGGAAGGGCGCGGCGGATCGTGCTGACCACGGCAGGCACCGCCGCGATGCGCGACGCCGACCGCATCAAGGCAAAGATCGAGGCCGCCTGGCGCAGGCGTCTGGGCTCGGCCGAGTTTGACCGGCTGGCGGTCTTGCTGCGCAGCGTCGTGGACGGGCCGCGCGATCAAGGGACCGGCGATTAGACAGCTTGCGGCGGGTCCGGGTCGGTGTCACGCATGGCGTCCATCGCCTGGCGCAGATCGGTCAGGGTCGGCAGGGTTGCGGCAATCCGGTCCGGCGGGAAGGCCGTGGCAATCGCTTGCAGGTCGGGCATCAGACCTTTGATCGCCGCCTGCCGGAACCGGCGACCGGCCTCGGTCAGGAACACCCGTTTGGAGCGCCCGTCCTGTGCATTGGGCCGCATTTCGACCAGCCCATGCCGCTCCAGCACCGCAAGGCTATGGGTCAGCGAGGTTTTCGGCACCTGAAACGCCCGCGCCAGCGCGAGGGGCGTCTGGCCGTCGCGAACCCTGACCAGATGATTGAGCACGGTGAACTGCGGCAAGTTGAACCCCTGTGGCAGCCGCGCCTCGAACAGGGCGCGGCTGAGTTGGGCGAGGATCCCGACCTCGTTGAAAAAGGCGAACAGCATCGCTTCCGGGGTCGGGCTTTGGTCAGGCATGCACGATCTTCGCCTCCAACGGCCAGCGCGGGCTGGGGGCCACCCTTGGCCCGTAGCCGATCCGTGCCAACATCTGGACCGTGCCGCCGTCGGGTGCAAGTTTCGCGTGCAGGTCGGCGTACTGCTTGGCCATCTCGGGGTATTCCTGCAAGGCTTGGCTAAGCGGCTGGAACGCCACCCCGGCCCCGGTTGCGGCCAGGTTCACCCGCAGCCAGTCAGCCCCGGTGGCGATCTGGTCGGGGCGGCTGTTTCCCGGCGTGACCAGCCAGACATGCCCCATCGCGGTGTCGGTATTGGCGTACACCGCCGCCAGCCCGGCCTGATAGGCTGACGAGCTGGTGTCAAGGACGCTGTCCCGCGTCATCAGCCCGAAGGTGCCCAGCGTCTCGAACAGGGGGCCGGTAAAGTCGATGCCGTCGGGGTTGGCGTCCACCTCGGCCCGGCCGATGCGGAAAAGATCGACCGACTCCTTGTAGGTGCGCGGGGTCTCGATCTCGATCCGCAGCGCTTCATGGGTGAAGGCGCGCCAGGCGGCAACCTCGGCCGCATCGATCGTGCCGCCGAACCGGCCATGTAGCACTACCGCCAGCTGGTCCAGCGTGTCTGCCGGCAGCGGGCGGGTCAGATCGTAAGGCTCCTTGGTGGAGCGGCGGTCAAGGGCATGGGCGAACAGGGGGTCGGGCGTCACGGTCGGATCGGCGGCAAAGGTGGCGCGGGCGACGGGGCGGGCGTCCAGCGCGCGGTCATCGAAGCCATCGGGAAACGGCGTGATCTCGACCCGCTGACCGTCATGGCTTGCGGCCATCCGCATCAGCTCCAGAAAGCAGCCAAGGCCGATGGTGATCTGGCGGTTGAACGGGTCGGTCTTTGGCAGAAGTTTCGCGGTGTCGACGAACAGCGTCACCTCACCCGGCTGGCGCAGATCCACGAGCCAGGGCTGACGGTTGTGCGGGTTCGGCGCAAGAAGCGCATAGCTGAGCGCGCGTTTGCGCGGGTCGTCACCCAGACCGGCGTTGTCCCACGGCAACAGGGCGGTGCGGGGCTTGCGGCTGGCCACGGCCCCAAGGCCGGCGGTTGCGGCAAGGATCACCCCGCCGCCGATGAGGGCGAGGGTTCTGCGGCGGGAGAGGGTCATGGCGGGGCTCCATTTGATGCGACTTCGCACTATATAGTTCGATATCGGACCGCAATCAATCCCCCCCCGCCCGTAGCTTTTGCCATGGCACCCCGTCGCCGGATTTGGGAACCTGCCGCGCGGTGCGGCGTTGCCCGCCTTATGGAATCGGAGCTTGAGATGCGCCCCCTGCGCGGCATCGCGCTGAAAGTCGCCTCGGTCATCGTGTTCATCGTGATGGCAAGCCTGATCAAGGCAACGGCGGCGCATGTGCCCGCCGGTCAGGCGGTGTTCTTCCGGTCGCTCTTTGCCATTCCGGTGATCATGGCATGGCTGGCCTGGCGGCGAGAGCTTGGCAGCGGGCTGCGGACCCCGAACCCGATCGGCCATGTCTGGCGCGGGGTGATGGGCACGCTTGCCATGGGGCTTGGCTTTGCGGGTCTGGGCTATCTGCCCCTGCCCGAGGTGACGGCCATCGGCTATGCCGCCCCGCTGATGACCGTGGTCTTCGCCGCGATGTTCCTGGGTGAGGAGGTGCGGCTGTTCCGGATCTCGGCGGTCGTTCTGGGGCTGATCGGCGTGCTGATCGTCCTGGCCCCGCGCCTGTCCTTCGACCCCGAAACCGCCAGCATCGTCGAGGCGTTCGGGGCGATGCTGGTCCTTGGCGGGGCGGTGTTCGCAGCCTTGGCGCAGGTCTTCGTGCGCAAGCTGGTGCAGACCGAGGCGACGGCGACGATCGTCTTCTACTTTTCGGTCACCGCAACCGCTTTGTCGCTGGCCACCCTGCCCTTCGGCTGGGTCTGGCCAAGCCCGCGCGAGGCGATGCTTCTGATCGGCGCGGGGCTCTTGGGCGGGTTGGGGCAGATCCTTCTGACCTCAAGCTACCGCGAGGCCGATGCCTCGCTGGTGGCGCCGTTCGACTATGCCTCGATGCTGTTCGCGCTTGGGATCGGGTATTTCGTGTTTCAGGAGGTGCCAAGCTGGCCGATGCTGGGCGGGGCGGCGCTGATCGTGACGGCGGGCTGCCTGATCATCTGGCGGGAACGGCAGCTTGGCCTGGAACGCGCAAGGCAAAGGAAGGCGATGACGCCGCAGGGATAGCTCGCCACGCCGGGCGCAAATCTTTTCGAAAAGATTTGCAAAATCCTTCGAAGGATTTTGGCCCTACCCCTCCCGCGCGGCGGCGTTCTGGTCGATGAGGTACCGCTGCGACAAGGGAATCGCCGCCGCCCCCAAGGCGCGGGCTTCGGCCCCCACCGTGCCTTCGCGAATCGCGGGCGGGGTGATCCCGGCAAGGTCAAGGCGGTCGAACGCGGCCTTGGTCCGGCGCACCACCTCGGCCCGGATCGCGGTCGGCATCCAGCCGTCGATCAGCACCGCCTCGATCTCCAACAGCGCCGCCGCAGACAGGGCGGCGCTGGCCAGGCCTTCAGCAGCGGTCTCAAGCCAGGCCGACAGGATGGGTTCGGGAATATCCCAATGTTCCGGGTTTTCCCAAAGGGCAGCCGAGGGCAACCCCGCCGCGTCCAGCCGGGCGGCGAGCACAGAAAGCGAGGCCGCCGCGAACAGCCGCTGCATCCGGCCTTCCGGCCCCGGCACCGGCATCGGGCCGACGCCTGCCGCATTGCCGCCGCGCCCGGTAAAGAGCTGGCCGTTCAGCACCAGCCCGCCGCCGATGAAATAGCCGAAGTAGAAATACAGAAAGTCCTTCGGCCGCTCACCCGTCCCGAAGACCAGTTCCGCCCCGCAGGCCGCCGAGGCGTCGTTCTGCACATGCACCGGCATGCCGGCAAGCGTCACGAGCTCGCCTTGAATGTCGCGGTCGCGCCAGGCGTCCATCTCGGCCTGCGGCGCGCCGATGTCCTTGACCCAGGCCCAAAGCTGGAACGGCATCGCCACCCCCATGCCGACGATCCGGTCCCGGTCGCCGCGCGGCAGGGTGTCGATCAGACTGGGCAAAGCCTCGGTCACGAAGGCAAGGACGGCATCGGGGGCCGGGTAGCGGTAGACCTGCCGCCGCGCGCCCCGGACCCGGCCAAGAAAATCGACCAGCGCCAGATCGGCCGACCGTCGCCCGATCTTCAGCCCGAGGAAATACGCCCCCCCCGCGTCCAGCGACATCGGCACCGAGGGCTGGCCAATCCGACCGCGCAACGGCTCGCCCCGCAGCAAGAGCCGGTCCTGTTCCAGCGCGCGCATGATCACGCTGACGGTCTGCGCCGAAAGCCCGGTCATCCGCGCGATATCGGACTTGGCCAGCGCGCCATGCTGCCGCACCAAGCTGAGCACCAGACGCTCATTCCAGGCGCGCATGCCGGATTGGTTGGACCCCCGCAGGCCGGGAACCTCTGGCTTCGGGTCTGGAGGGTCGGCAGCGGGCTTCACCGGATGGGTTTCCTGACCAGGCGCAAAAGATTGCGGCAGAGTGCGGAGGAAACGAGCACCCTGTCAATAATAATTCACAGTGATTTAATTATCTTGACGGGGTGCCGCGAATAGGGTTTCCTGCCGTCCGGCGCAGCACAACTGCCAGACTGCGCGCGGTCTAATTTACCGGGGCGACCCTGCCCCGATCCTTGGGAGGAAAACCGATGAAACTGATGACCAAAGCCCTTGCGGGTGCTGCAGCGCTGGCGCTGATGTCGGGCATGGCCCTGGCCGAATCGCATGGCGGCGGGCTTGCCTGCCTGATCACCAAGAACAACACCAACCCCTTCTTCGTGAAGATGAAAGAGGGTGCCGAGGCTGCCGCCACCGCAGCCGGCCTCGACTTCCAGGCCTATGCCGGGGAAAAGGACGGCGACGCCGCACCGCAGATCACCGCGATCGAAAACTGCGTTGCCGCCGGGGCCAAGGGCATCCTGATCACGCCGTCGAACGACAGCGTTGGCCCGGCCCTCAAGGACGCCCGCGCGGCCGGCATCCTGGTCATCGCGCTCGACACGCCCCTGGCCGACACCGAAGCCCAGGACATCACCTTTGCCACCGACAACTTCGAGGCGGGTCTGCTGATCGGCAAATGGGCTGCCGCGACCATGGGTGAGGGTGCCGCCAACGCCAAGATCGCGATGCTCGACATCAACAAGGACAACATCAGCGTCGACGTGCAGCGCGACACCGGCTTCCTCGTCGGTTTCGGGATCGAAGTGCCGGACCTGACCGTGATGGGCTCGGAAACCGACCCGCGCGTGATCGGCCATGAATCCTCGGACGCGAACCCCGAAGGCGGCCTTCGCGCGATGGAGACGCTTCTGGCCAAGGACCCTGACATCAACGTGGTCTACACGATCAACGAACCCGCGGCTGAGGGTGCCTATCAGGCGCTGAAGAACGCGGGCAAGGAAGGCCAGGCGATCATCGTTTCGGTTGACGGCGGCTGCCCGGGCGTGGCTTCGGTCAAGTCGGGCGTCATCGGTGCCACCTCGCAGCAGTACCCGCTGAAGATGGCAGCCCTTGGCATCGACGCCATCGCCGCCTTCGCCAAGGACGGGACCAAGCCGGTCGTGACCGAAGGCTTGTCGTTCTACAACACCGGCGTGAACCTCGTGACCGACAAGCCCGCCGAAGGTGTCCCGTCGATCGACACCACCGAAGGCACCGCCCTCTGCTGGGGCTGATCCGATCTGACGCTTGATCAGGGGAAGGGCGGCTGTAAGGTCGCCCTTCTGCATACATCCGGGGGGGAGGGCTGCACGATGACCGAAAAGACCAGCACCGGGGCAATACCGCCGTCGCAAGCTTCGAGCGGGACGACAAGACGATCGTCCATCTTCTGCGCAACTTCCTCCGCCGCAACCCGACGATGATCCCGGCGCTGATCCTGGTGCTGTCGGTGCTGATCTTCGGCCTGATCGAATCGCGCTTTCTGGGCATGGGCGCGCTCTCCACCGTGATGAAACAGGTCACAGTGACCGGTTTCATCGCGCTGGCACAGACGCTGATCATCCTGACCGCCGGCATCGACCTGTCGGTCGGGGCGATCCTGGTGGTGTCCTCGCTGGTCATGGGCTCGACCGCCGTCACCGCCGGGGTGCCCCTGCCGACCGGCTTCGGCCCGATGGACCTGTTTGGACTCAGCCTGCCCTTCGGCCTCACGTTCGAGCGTTTCATTTTGCCGGTCCCGCTTGCCGTAGCACTTGGCATCTTTGTCGGCGGGGTGATGGGCATGCTGAACGGGCTTCTGGTCGTCAAGGCCAAGCTGCCGCCCTTCATCGTGACGCTTGGCACCCTGTCGATCTTCGAGGCGCTGAAGCTCTGGTATTCCGCCTCCGAATCGGTGCGCAACGTCGATATCGTCGAGAAAGCCCCGGGTCTTCTCTGGTTCGGTGAGGGCATAGCCCTTGCCCGGGCCAAGGACCCGGCGGTCATCGACTCTGGTCTCGTCATCACCGGCTTTGGCGAGCCGAAGATCTTCTTCATGGACACGACCGAATTCCTTGGCGTCGCCCAGCTCTCCTGGGGGGTGTTCATGCTGATCATCCTTGCGGCGGTGCTGTGGTACGTCCTCAACCACACCGCCTGGGGCCGCCATGTCCATGCCATCGGCGATGATCCCGACGCGGCGATGCTGTCGGGCATCCAGGTCGGGCGGACGCTGATCTCGGTCTATACCGTCGCCGGGCTGATCTGCGGCTTTGCCGCCTGGATCGCCATCGGACGGGTCGGCTCGATCTCTCCCATCGCGTTTGCGGATGTGAACCTCGCCTCGATCACCGCGGTGGTGATCGGCGGCACCTCGCTGTTCGGCGGCAGGGGGTCGATCATCGGCTCGGTCCTCGGCGCGATGATCGTCGGCGTGTTCATCACCGGACTGTCGCTGGCGGGGGTGGACGACTACTGGCAGAAATTCGCGGCCGGCTGCCTTGTGATTATCGCCGTCGCACTCGACCAATGGCTGCGGAGGGCTTCGCAATGACCGATGTAACCCCGATCCTGCAGGCAAAAGGCCTGATGAAGCGCTACGGCACCGTCGTCGCGATGAGCGGCTGTGATTTCGAGCTGATGCCGGGCGAAATCCTTGGCGTCATCGGCGACAACGGCGCGGGCAAGTCGACGATGATCAAGGCCTTGTCGGGTGCCGTCATCCCCGACCATGGCGAGATCCTTCTCGACGGCAAGCCGGTCCAGTTCCGCAGCCCCGACGATGCCCGCAGCTTGGGGATAGAGACGGTGTACCAGAACCTCGCGATGTCCCCGGCCCTTTCCATCGCCGACAACATGTTCCTCGGCCGCGAATGGCGCGTGCCGGGGATCATGGGCTCGGTCTTTCGCAAGATGGACCGCGCGAGGATGGAAAAGTTCGCCCGCGAGAAGCTGAGCGAGTTGGGCCTGATGACCATCCAGGACATCACCCAGCCGGTGGAAACCCTGTCCGGCGGCCAGCGCCAAGGCGTCGCCGTCGCCCGCGCCGCCGCTTTCGGATCGAAGGTGGTGATCTTGGACGAGCCGACCGCAGCCCTCGGCGTCAAGGAAAGCCGCCGCGTCCTGGACCTGATCCGTGATGTCCGCTCGCGCGGGATCCCGATCATCCTGATCAGCCACAACATGCCGCATGTGTTCGAAGTGGCCGACCGCATCCACATCCACCGCCTCGGCTCGCGCCTCTGCGTGATCCGGCCGAGGGATTATTCGATGTCGGACGCGGTGGCCTTCATGACCGGCGCCAAATTGCCCGAAGGCGTGACCGAACTCGCCTGATTGCACCTGTCGTCTGCCCGGGGCCCGACCTTGAAACCGGCCCCCGCCCCCCAGGCCGCTGCCTCCGGCGGGAGTATTTCGCAAGAAGCAATTGCAAAGGGAGAAATGCGCCCCGCCCGACGAGACCGTCGTCTGGGCATGGTGTCCCGCGCCGGGCGGGGCGACTTGCTCCTTGCGGTCATCGGGACTCCTCCCTGTACCGCGCAGCCAGTGTTCCGCGCCAAGGTAAAGATCCTCTTAACGGCTTGCTTCTTGCCAAATACTCCCGCCGGAGGCTGCCACCGCGCCGCCGTCCCGGGGCCGGGCATCAGAACCGCGTCAGCGCCGTCCGCAGGGGCTCGATGCCCCGAGGACGGCTCCCCGTTGCCGAAAGCACCGTCGCGGCGGGCCGGTTCTGGCGATAAAGTCTTGACCCCGGATCGAAATCGCCGGAAACCCGGCCTAATGAAAAGGATGCAAGACCCAGTCGCTGCCCAGACGCTACCCCGCCGAGGATAAAGCCAAGCATGTCCATCGCCCTGATCGCGGCCTTGCCCTTCCTTGGTGCGCTTCTTCCCGGTCTGATGATCCGCGCCGGGCGCGATGCCTGTGCGGCCATGACCGGGGCGGTGACGCTTCTTGCCCTGATCCTGCTGGCGACCAATGCCCCGACCGTGCTTGCCGGCGGCACGGTCGAGACCCGGATCGACTGGCTGCCTGCGCTTGGCCTCAACGCCAGTTTCATGCTCGACGGCCTTGGCCTGCTCTTTGCCGGACTGATCCTGGGGATCGGTCTTCTGATCATCCTCTACGCCCGGTACTACCTGGCCGAGGCCGACCCGATGGGGCAGTTCTTCACCTACCTCCTCCTCTTTCAGGGCGCGATGCTGGGGATCGTGCTCAGCAACAACATCCTCCTTCTCCTGATCTTCTGGGAGCTTACCTCGCTCTCGTCCTTCCTTCTGATCGGCTACTGGAAGCACCTACCCGAAGGCCGTCAGGGCGCGCGGATGGCGCTTGCGGTGACCGGCGGCGGCGGGCTTTGCCTGATTGCGGGGATGCTGATCCTGGGCGGCATCGTGGGGAGTTACGATCTGACGGTCATCCTGCAGAACAAGGACCAGATCCAGGCCAGCGACTGGTACCTGCCCGCGCTGATCCTGATCCTTCTGGGGGCCTTCACCAAATCGGCGCAGTTTCCGTTCCACTTCTGGCTGCCGCATGCGATGGCGGCACCGACGCCGGTGTCGGCCTATCTGCATTCGGCCACGATGGTGAAGGCCGGGCTGTTCCTGATGGCGCGGCTCTGGCCGGTCCTTGCAGGCACGCCGGAGTGGTTCTGGATCGTCGCCACCACCGGTCTTGTCACCATGGTCGTGGCCGCGACAATCGCGCTTTTCAAGGACGATCTGAAGGCTGTGCTCGCCTTTTCCACCGTCAGCCATCTGGGCATGATCACCATGCTGCTGGGCTTTGGCACCAAAGCCGCCGCCACGGTCGCGGTCTTTCACATCATCAACCACGCCACATTCAAGGCCGCCCTCTTCATGACTGCCGGGATCGTCGAGCATGCAGCGCATACCCGGAATCTGCGCCGCCTTGGCGGGCTACGGGCGCTGATGCCGATCACGTTCACCATCGCGCTTCTCGCCGCGCTTGCGATGGCCGGGATCCCGCCCCTGAACGGCTTTCTATCCAAGGAGCTGATGCTGCAGGAGGCAGCCCTTACCGTCTGGCTGACCCCCTGGGCGATGGGCGTTCTGGCCACGACAGGGGCGATCCTTTCGGCCGGTTATTCGTTTCGCTTCCTTGCCGGGGGCTTCTTAGGCCCGGTCCGCGACGACTATCCCCACGCGCCGCATGACCCCGGTCCGGGCCTTTGGGCGGCACCGGCGCTGCTGGCGGGGCTTGTCGTTTTGATCGGGCTTTTCCCGATGGTTGCGGCCGCCTGGCTGGTCGATGTCGCGGCAAGTGCGGTGACCGGTGAGGCGGTCAGGGCCAAGATCACCCTTTGTCCGCGCCTCCGCCGCCTGTGGGACGCCACCCCAAGGCCCGAGGCGAAGCCGATCTTCGACTGGGTGATCGAGGGGCTGGCAACCGCCACGCGCGCCGTGACCGAGCGTCTCCACGACGGGTCGCTGTCGCGGGCGATTGCGCTGGCGGTGCTGGCGATTGCCGGGGCGGCGGGCTGGGCCTTTCTGGGCGGCAGCCATACCGCAGGCACCCGGGCGCTGCTGGCGGTGGAGCCAGCCGCCCTTGCCGTCTGGGCGGTCGTCATGCTGGCGGCACTGGCCTTGCCTTTCCTGCATCGGAACCGCCTGGTGGCGCTGGTCCTGACCGGGGTCGTCGGCCTGCTGATCGCCCCGATCTTCGCGCTCTTCTCGGCCCCCGACCTTGCGCTGACCCAGATCTCGGTCGAGGTGGTCACGATCCTTCTTATGCTCCTCGCGCTCAACTTCCTGCCAAAGTCCACGCCCCTGGAAAGCCGCCCGCTGCGCCGCCTTCGCGATGCGGGGATCGCGGGCATCGCGGGCCTTGGCATCGGCGGGCTCGCCTGGGCGATGCTGACGCGCGCGCCGGCCTTCGAGCCGATCTCGGGCTTTCACCTCGCGCAGTCCAAACCCGGGGCGGGCGGCACCAATGCGGTCAACACCATCATCGTCGACTTTCGCGGCTATGACACCTTTGGCGAGATCATCGTCCTTGGCATCGCGGCGCTGGTGATCTTCGCGCTGTCCGAGACACTCCTGCGCAGCCCCGTCGTCACCCGCCGCCTGGCCAGCACCCCCCCCCAGCGTGAGGATGGCGACCGCCACCCGATCATGCTGGTCGTGGCCGCCCGGCTGTTGCTGCCGATGGCGATGATGGTCGGGGTCTACATCTACCTGCGCGGTCACAACATGCCGGGTGGCGGGTTCGTGGCCGGGCTGGTGTTCGCGATTGCCTATCTGATGCAATACCTCGCCTCGGGCTATGTCTGGAGCCATGGCCGCCAGCGCTATGACCATCACGTGCTGATCGGCTGGGGTGTCCTGGTAGCCTCGCTGGCCGGGGTCGGGGCCTGGGCGTTCGGGCTGCCGTTCCTGACCTCGGGCTACGACTATTTCACCATCTGGCCGCTGGATGAGTTCGAGCTTGCCACCGCGTCGATCTTCGACCTTGGGGTGTTTCTGTGCGTGCTTGGGGCGGTGCTGCTGGCGCTGGCCTCGCTCGCGCGGCTGGGACTGCGTACGGGGGAGGCGGCGAACACCCGTCCCTTCGACATCGATCCGACCGGAAAGGACCGCTGATGGAAGCGCTTGTCGCCAGCCTGATCGGGGTTCTGACAGCGGTCGGCATTTACCTCATGCTGCGGCGGCGCAGTTTTCCGCTGATCCTGGGGCTGACCTTCCTGTCCTATGCGGTGAACCTGTTCCTGTTCGCCTCGGGTCGGCTGACGGTGAACGCAGCCCCGATCATCGGCACGGCGGACAGCTATGCCGACCCCTTGCCGCAGGCGCTGGTGCTGACCGCCATCGTCATCTCGTTCGGGATGACGGCGGTCCTGATGATCATGGCCATCGGCGGGCATCTTGAGGCTGGGCATGACCGCCTTACCCTTGATCACCCGGACGAGGACGCGCCGCAAGACCAGCCCGACGATCAGAAATGGGATCAGCCATGATGGGCCACTGGATCATTGCCCCCGTGGTGCTGCCGGCCCTTGTCGCCGGGGTCATGGTCGTGGCGATGCGCGGCGATCTGATCCTGCAGCGCGTCACCTCGGTGGCGGCAATCCTCGCGCTGAACGCCATTGCGGTGGCGCTCTTGTGGGCCGCGACGGTCAACGGACCCGAGGCCTACTTTCTGGGCGACTGGCCCGCGCCCTTCGGGATCGTCCTGGTGCTGGACCGGCTGTCGGCGCTGATGCTGGTGCTGTTGTCCGGGCTTGCCCTGGCGGTGGTGCTTTACGCCATCGGCTCGGGCTGGGACGGCAAGGGCGCGCATTTCCATGCGCTGTTGCAGTTCCTGCTGATGGGCATCGCCGGGGCCTTCCTGACCGGCGACGCCTTCAACCTTTTTGTCTTCTTCGAGGTGCTCCTCATCGCCTCCTACGGGCTGATGGTGCATGGCGGCGGTGGCGCGCGCACCCGCGCCGGGATTCAATATGTCGCGTTCAATCTGGTCGGCTCGTCGCTCTTCCTGTTCGCGCTGGCGCTGGTCTATGGGGTGACCGGCACGCTCAACATGGCGGACCTCGCGGCAAAGCTGCCCGACCTGCCTGCGGGCGATGTGGCGCTGCTGCGCGTGGCGGTGGTGATGCTGATCGCGGTCTTTGCCATCAAGGGCGCGCTGGTGCCCTTGCAGTTCTGGCTGCCCGGCACCTATGCCAACGCCCCGGGAGTGGTCGCTGCGATGTTTGCCGTGATGACCAAGGTCGGGGCCTATGCCACCTTGCGGTTCGGCACGCTGGTCTTTCCGCCCGATCTCCTCGCGACGGGTGACCTGGTCGCGAGCCTGATCCTGCCCGCGGCCCTGGTCACGCTGGCCCTTGGTGCTGTCGGCACGCTTGGCGCGACCACCCTGCCCCGGCTGGCGGCCTTTGCCGGGATATCCTCCATGGGGACGGCGTTTCTGGCGGTCGCCGCCTTCACGCCGGAAACCACGGCCGTGGCGCTTTACTATATCCTGCACTCCACCCTTGCGACGGCGCTTTTGTTTCTGGTGGCCGATCTGGTCAGCCGTCGCCGCAGTCAGGCGCTGATGGATGCGGCCAGCCCGCCCATCGCCGACGCCGGGCTGATCGGCGCGCTGTTTCTGGCCTCGGCCGTTGCGATGGCGGGGCTGCCGCCCCTGTCGGGGTTCATCGGCAAGCTTCTGGTCTTGGACACCTTCCGGGATCAGGCCGCCCTTGTCTGGCCGGTCGTGCTGGTGGCGTCGTTCCTGATGCTTGTCGGCTTTGCCCGCGCCGGTTCGCGGCTCTTCTGGTCGCCCACGGCCAGCCAGTCCGAACCGGCCCCCCCAGAGCCCGAGCCGTTGGCCTTCTGCGCCGCCTTCGGGCTGCTTGCCACCCTGATCGCGCTGACCCTGCTGGCCGGTCCGGTCACCGACTGGCTGTCGGCCACGTCCGCCCAGCTTTACGTCGGGCAGGACTACATTGCGGCAAACCGGCTTGGGCAGGAGGAATGACCGCGATGCGACGGCTTTTCCCCCACCCCGCGCTCAGCCTGGCCCTGGTCGTCCTGTGGTTTCTGCTGGTGCAGCGCTGGACCCTTGGCAACCTTGTCCTTGCCGGCGTCCTCGCGACCATCCTGCCCCTCCTGACCTCGGCCTGGTGGCCGGAGCGGCCACGGATGAAGCGCCCGTTCGACTTTGCGGCCTACGTCCTCATCGTGCTTTGGGACATCGTCGTCGCCAACTTCCAGGTCGCCCGCATCGTCCTCTTCATGCCAAGGGACCAGATCCGCTCGGCCTGGGTGACGGTGCCGCTTGACCTGCGGTCGCTTGAGGCGATCACCCTTCTGGCGGGGACGATCACCATGACCCCCGGCACGCTGACCGCCGACATGTCGGCCTGCGGACGCGCCCTTCTGGTCCATGCGCTGCATGCCCCGGACCCCGACGCCGTCCGGGACGAGATCAAGGCCCGCTACGAGACCCGGTTGAAAAGGATATTCGAATGATCCTGCCCCATGCCCTGTTCTTCGCGCTTGCCTGCTTTGCGCTGGCCTTCGTGCTGAACCTGATCCGGCTTTTGACCGCGCCCACCGTCACCGACCGTATCCTGACCCTGGACACGATGACGGTGAACGCCATCGCGCTGGTCGTCCTTTACGGCATCTGGGCCGGGACCGGGCTTTACCTTGAGGCCGCGGTGCTTCTGGCCCTGACCGGCTTTGTCGGCACCGTGGCCTATGCCAAGTTCCTGCTGCGGGGGAGCATCATCGAATGATGCTGGTGGTGGAGTGGGGGATCGCGGCGGTGCTGGTCGGCGGCGGGCTGTTCGCGCTGATCGGGTCCTACGGGCTTTTGCGGCTGCCCCAGGCGATGCAGCGGCTGCATGCGCCGACCAAGGCAACGACGATCGGCGTCGGTGCGGCGCTTCTGGCCTCGTCGCTGGGCGATCTTCCCGGCGGCGGGGCCTTCAGCGCGCAGGAGTGGCTGGTTGCGGCCTTCCTGTTGCTGACGGCCCCGATCTCGGCGCTGTTTCTCGCCAAGACCCTGATCCTTCGGGGCGAGGCGGGCGACACCTTGCCCGACACGCGCACCGGCAGACCATGGGCCACGCTGGAACAGTCACCGCCAGAGCCGTCACCGGAACCGCCCATTCCTGACCATCCGGTCAAATAACCCGCGCCGGAGCGCTTGCCGGACCCGTCGCTGCATGGCATCGTCGCAAGACCATGCCTTTGTCGGGAACGTCCATGCTGACCCAATCACCGGCCGCGACCGGTCTCTTGCCCCAGGTGACCCAGGCCCGCAACGCGGGCATGCCGCTGGACCTCGACTGGGTCGCCTCGGTCGAAGCCAACACCTCCGCCATCGAACGCCGCGCCGCAACCCTGCCCGGACGGCGCAGCGTCAAGAAGGACTGGCAGGCGGCCTGGCTTTTGAAGGCGATCTCGCTCATCGACCTCACCACGCTTTCGGGCGACGACACGCCGGGCCGGGTCCAGCGCCTGTGCGCCAAGGCGCGCCAACCCGTCGCGCCCTCTATCCTGGAAAAGCTCGGGATGCCCTACCTCACCACCGGCGCGGTCTGCGTCTACCACGAGATGGTCGAAACCGCCGTCCGCGCGCTGGAGGGCACCTCCATCCCCGTCGCCGCCGTCTCCACCGGCTTTCCGGCGGGCCTCTCGCCCTTCCGGCTTCGGATCATGGAGATCGGCGAAAGCGTCCGCGCCGGGGCGAGAGAGATCGACATCGTCATCTCCCGCCGCCATGTGCTGACCGGCGACTGGCAGGCGCTTTACGACGAGATGGCCGAGATGCGCGCCGCCTGCGGTGAGGCGCATGTGAAGGCGATCCTTGCCACGGGTGAGCTTGGAACGCTCAGGAACGTCGCCCGCGCCTCCCTCATCTGCATGATGGCCGGTGCCGATTTCATCAAGACCTCGACCGGGAAAGAGGGCGTGAACGCCACCCTGCCGGTGTCCCTGACCATGGTCCGCGCGATCCGCGACTATGTGGCGCGGACCGGCTTCAGGGTCGGCTACAAACCCGCCGGCGGCATCGCCAAGGCCAAGGACGCGCTGGTCTATCTGGCGCTGATGAAAGACGAACTCGGCCACCCCTGGCTACAACCCGACCTCTTCCGCTTCGGCGCGTCGAGCCTGTTGGGCGACATCGAACGCCAGCTTGAACACCACCTGACCGGCCACTACTCCGCCGGCCACCGGCATGCGATGGGCTGACCCCCCATGTCATCCTTTGCGCCCCAATTTGCTCTTTGCAAAAATACTCCCGCCGGAGGCTTCCGAGCCGTTGCGCGTCCTTCACGCGCAAAAGGCGAGACAAAAGGCGTGCGCATCAGCGCTCAATTCGAAAACCGCCCCCACAAGCGCCCCCGCCAATCGCTTCGCGCCTCCCTCCCCCCTCCGTGGGGGAGGGCCGGGGTGGGGGGGCCACCGCCAGCCAGCCTGAGGACCCCATGACCATCAAGGAAATCTTCGACAGCATGGCCTACGGCCCCGCCCCTGAATCCGCCACCGAAGCTCTCGCCTGGATCGCCCGCCACAACGGCAGCTTCGGTCATTTCATCGACGGCCAGTTCACCAAACCCGGTGAGACCTTCACGACCCGAAACCCCGCCACCGGCAAACCCCTGGCCCAGGTCACCCAAGGCACCGCCGTGGATGTGGCAACAGCGGTGAAAGCCGCCCGCCGCGCCCAACCCGGCTGGGCGAAACTCCCCGCCCACAAACGCGCGCAATACCTTTACGCGCTGGCAAGGCTCACCCAGAAACACTCCCGCCTCCTCGCGGTCCTGGAAACCCTCGACAACGGCAAACCGATTCGAGAGTCGCGCGACATCGACATCCCCCTCGTCGCCCGCCATTTCTCCTACCACGCCGGCCTCGCCCAGCTCCTCCCGGCCGAACACCCCGACCTGACCGCCTTGGGCGTCTGCGGCGCGATCATCCCCTGGAACTTCCCGCTCCTGATGCTCGCCTGGAAGGTCGCCCCCGCCCTCGCCGCCGGGAACACCGTGGTCCTCAAACCCGCCGAATACACCCCCCTCACGGCCCTCCTCTTCGCCGAAATCAGCCGCGAGGCGGGCCTCCCCAAGGGTGTGCTCAACATCGTCACCGGCGACGGCACCACCGGCGCCGCGCTGGTTGACGCAGAAGTAGACAAGATCGCCTTCACCGGCTCCACCTCCGTCGGCAAGCGCATCCGCGAGGCGACCGCAGGCACCGGCAAAGCCCTCACCCTGGAGCTCGGCGGCAAATCTCCCTACATCGTCTTCGACGACGCCGACCTCGATAGCGCCATCGAGGGCCTCGTGGATGCCATCTGGTTCAACCAGGGCCAGGTCTGCTGCGCGGGCTCCCGCCTCCTCGTCCACGAGGGCATCGCCCCCCGCTTCTACGCCAAACTGAAACGCCGGATGGACGGCCTTCGGGTCGGCGACCCCCTCGACAAGGCCATCGACATCGGCGCCATCGTCGACACCATCCAGCTCGATACCATCACCCGCCTCGTCGCCGCAAACCCCGAGGGCGACCACTACCAGGCCCCCTGCCCCCTCCCCAGCAGCGGCTCCTTCTACCCCCCCACCCTGATCACCGGCCTCGGCACCGCCTCCCCCCTCATGCAGGAAGAAATCTTCGGCCCCGTCCTCGTCGCCATGACCTTCCGCACGCCCGAGGAAGCCGTCCAGCTTGCCAACAACACCCGCTACGGCCTCGCCGCGACGGTCTGGACGGAAAACATCAACCTCGCCCTCGACATCGCCCCGAAACTGAAGGCCGGAGTCGTCTGGGTCAACGCCACCAACCTCTTCGACGCCGCCGCAGGCTTCGGCGGCGTCCGCGAATCCGGCTTCGGGCGCGAAGGCGGCGACAGACCCCGTGGTCGACACCCTCGACCGCACCGCCAAGATGTACATCGGCGGCAAACAGGCCCGCCCCGACAGCGGCTACTCGCAACCCGTCTTTGGGCCCAAAGGCAAACTCCTCGGCCATGTCGGCATCGGCAACCGCAAGGACATAAGAAACGCGGTCGAGGCCGCCCATGCCGCCAGATCCTGGGCCAAAACCACCGCCTACAACCGCGCGCAGGTCCTCTACTTCATCGCCGAAAACCTCTCGGCCCGGGCCACCGAGTTCGCCACCAGACTGCAAGACCTCACCGGAAAACCCGGCCAACAGGAAGTCGACGCGAGCATCCAGCGCCTCTTCACCTACGCCGCCTGGGCCGACAAGTACGACGGCCAAGCCAAATCCGTCCCGATCCGGGGGCTAGCCCTTGCGATGAACGAACCCACCGGCGTAATCGGCGCGCTCTGCCCCGACGAGGCCCCCCTCCTCGGCCCCCTCTCCCTCATGGCCCCCGCCATCGCGATGGGCAACACGGTGATCCTCGTCCCCGGCCAGCACCCGCTGTCCGCCACCGACTTCTACCAGATCCTCGACACCTCCGACGTGCCGCCCGGGGTCGTCAACATCGTCACCGGCCCCCCGGACGACCTCGGCAAATCCCTCGCCGGCCACATGGACGTGGACGCGGTGTGGAGCTTCTCCTCCCACCCAATCTCCGCCCTCATCGAGCGCGAGGCGGCAGGCAACGTGAAGCGCACTTGGGTCAACCACGGGAGGGCGCGGAACTGGATGGGGGCGGAGGGCGAAGGCCGGCCATTCCTGTCCCAGGCGACGGAGATCAAGACGGTCTGGGTGCCGTATGGGGAGTGACGGCGTCACACCGTAGGGTGCGCTACAGCGCACCATCCGGCGGTGCGCTGTAGCGCACCCTACACTATTCTGACAACCGACAGCTCCAGACAGTCTCGCCTTGGTTGCATCGACAAGCATGCGGCCGATCAGAGTCTTGACGCAACCATCGTAGGGTGCGCTACAGCGCACCATCCGGCGGTGCGCTGTAGCGCACCCTACACTTTTCTGACAACCGACAGCTCCAGACAGTCTCGCCTTGGTTGCATCGCGATGCCAGGACGAATACGGCCAGTCCTTCAAGTCCTGGACCAACCCGTGCTTCACCGGGTTGGTCCAGCAATACTGGACGCAGGCCAGAAAATCCTGATCATTCCGCACGTGATGCTCCCAGAACCGGCGCTGCCAGATGCCCTTTTCCCGCCGCAGGATGTGGCTTGCTCGCACCCGCCCTTCCGGCAAGACCCTGGAAAAGGCCGCCTTGATCTGACCCATCCGACCGCCAATGTCCGTGTCCCCCTCCGGCAAGGTCCAGACGCAATGCATGTGATCCGGCAACACAACCCAGGCATCGATGCGGAATGGCCGTTTGAGACGCGTCACCCGGACAGCATGGCGCAAGACTTCAATTTCCCGCACAAGCAGATCCGAGCCCCGCTCGGCCATGCTCACCGTCAGATAGACCGACGCACCGGGGATTTTTGGCCGCACATAATTCGACATTCCGGCAGGCTAGCCGAGAAAACTTAACGCCCGGTAACCATCGTAGGGTGCGCTACAGCGCACCTTCCCCAACCCTCAAGCCCGCCCCGCCGCCGCACTCAGGCTCAAGGGATCCACCCCCATCCCCCGCAGCGCGGCCGACCATTTCACCCGGTCGTCGCCGCCGAACACCAGCCCCTCCGGCGCGTCGCAGGTCAGCCAGTCGTTCCGCGCGATCTCGGCCTCCAGTTGCCCCGGGCCCCAGCCGGAATATCCCAGCGCCAGGAGTGCCTGGTCCGGGCCGCCGCCCTGCGCCAGCGCCTCGAGGATATCCAGCGTTGCAGTCATCTGATAGCCGCCGGGGACGGCCATCGACCCACCGGCCTCCCACCCGGCGGAGTGGAGGACGAAGCCGCGGCCACGCTCCACCGGGCCGCCGAAATGCACGCGGATGGCGCGGCCCCGGGGGTCGTGGGGGATCTTCAACTGCTTGAGAAGGCCGGAAAACTTCAGATCCTCCAGCGGCTTGTTCACGATCAGGCCCATGGAGCCGTCGGGCGAATGCGCGCAGACCAGGATCACGCTGTGGTCGAAACGCGGGTCGGCAAGGCCGGGCATCGCGATCAGGATCTGTCCGGCAAGGTCCATCGGTGCCCCCCAAAGCCACGCCAGCAAAGTCACGCGGAAAGCATGCCCCGCGCGGGGCCTTGGTTTCAAGGCCCCGGCTTGCCGCAGGGCCGATGGTTACCGGCGTTTCGCTGCAAAGTGATTTCCCTTCGGCAGGCCATTGCCTATGGTTGTCCCATGTTGCGCCCTGCCCTTCTGTTCGCCCTCATCGCCTCACCCGGTCTTGCCACGACGCAGGACGACGTGCTTGCCGCCACGCTTCGGCCCGGCTGGCAGACCGAAAGTGGCGGGCAGATGGCGGCGCTGGATCTGGTGCTGGCGCCGGGGTGGAAGACCTATTGGCGCAGCCCCGGCGATACCGGAATTCCACCAAGTTTCGACTGGTCGGGGTCGCAGAACGTGCAATCGGTCACGCTGCACTGGCCCGCGCCAGCGGTGTTCGACAGCGGCGGGATTACCACGATCGGCTATCATGACCGACTTGTGCTGCCGGTCGAGGTGACGCCCGTCGATCCCTCGCAGCCCATCATCCTGTCGGTCGGGATGGACCTTGGAGTTTGCGAAAACATCTGCCTGCCGGTGCGCCTTGATCTGGTCGCCGACCTAGCCCGCCCCGGTGCGCCGGATCCGGCGATCAGTGCCGCTTTGGCCACGGTCCCCAGGACGGGTGAAGCGGCCGGGGTCGACGATGTCAACTGCACGGTCGAGCCGATTGCCGACGGATTGCGCCTGACCGCACGGATGCGCCTGCCCGATCCCGGCAGCGCCGAGGTTGTCGCGTTTGAAACCCGTGATCCCGCGGTCTGGGTCGCCACTTCGGTGACCGAACGGCAAGGCGGCGATCTGGTCGCCATGACCGAATTGGTGCCGCCCGAGGGTGCCCCCTTCGCGCTTGACCGCTCGGGTGTGACGGTGACGATCCTGTCGGACGGCGGCGCGATCGAGGTTCGTGGCTGTCCGGCACCCTGAACGATCACGACCGCTGCCGTCGTGGCAGCAGAAGGATGGTCAGAAGCGCCGCCAGCACCACCCCAAGCGCCGCCAGCACGAACACCCCGGCCGCCGCGACCGGAACCGACAGCGCCGACAGGCCCGGCCACAGTGCCAGAAGCCAGCCCGGCAGCGCCCCGGTGACCGCCGCCCAAAGCGGCAGCGCGAGCGCAAGGACTGCCATCGCCCCGACCGCTGCCCGCAGCACCCGGCGGGGCCCCGCCCCTCCCCGGCGCAGGAACCGGCGGAGGGCGACAAAAGCGCGGCTCATGTCCGCCTGCGCTGCCAGAAGTGCTGGCACCACGATCAGCACCAGCACCATCCCGAAGCCAAGGCCATAGACCAGCGTGATCACCGTGGGCTTCAGAAACTCGGCCTGCGAGGATCGTTCGTAAAGCAGGGGTGCCAGACCCAGCACCGTCGTCACCGTGGTCAGCAGCACCGGGCGAAAGCGGTCCGTGACCCCGTCGATGATCGCGGGCACCAAACCGCGACGCCGGGAGTATTCGTCGACCGTGCTGACCAGCACGATGGAATCGTTGATGATGATGCCCGACATGCCGATCAGCCCGACGATGGAGAACATCGACAGCGGCACATCCCAGACCCAATGGCCGAAGATCGCCCCGACAAGGCCGAAGGGGATGACCGACATCACCACCAGAGGCCGGGTCCAATGCGCGAAGATCCAGGCGAGGGTCAGGTAGATGCCGCCCAGGCACAGGATCAGCGCAAGAAGCGCGCCGTTCAGAAACTCACGCTCATCGGCGGCCTGACCGGACAACTGCCAGTCCAGCCCGAAATCCCGGGCGACGCGGGGCAGAAGTTCCTCGGCCAGGATGCGTTGCACTTCGGTGGCGCGGGCGGGATTTTCCTCGGAAAGCTCGCCCGTGACGCTGACGGTCCGCACCCCGTTTTCACGCCGGACGGTGGAAAAACCGGACCTGCTTTCGACCGTCACGATATCGGACAGCGGCACATAGACCCCCGGGGCGGCGCGGATCATGCTGCGGTCCAGGAAATCGGCAGTCTGCTCGGCCTCGGGCAATTCCACCCGCAGCGTCGCCTCGCGCGGGCCGTCGGGGAAGCTTGCCGCCTCGATCCCGCTCAGCCGGTCGCGCAGGGCGGTGGCAAGGCTGCCGGTATCGAACCCCAGCGCCTCGCCCTGCGGGGTCAGGGTCAGGACCAGCTCTTCCTTGTCATAGGCGAGCGAGTCTTCCAGACCCGACACCTCGGGATAGATCGCGAGTTCGGCCTTCAACGCCTCGGCGGCGGCCTTAAGGGTCTGGGCGTCGCTGCCATATAGATCGACGGACAGGCTGGCACCGCCGGGGCCGAAGCGGGCCGAGCGGAAGCTGACCTCTTCAAGCAGGGGATGGGCGATGACCTCATCCTCCAGCGCCGCGATGAAATCCGAGGTGGGATAGGGCCGCAGATCGGGGCTGATCAGTTCCATCGCGATGGAGCCGAACTGGTCGGGCGACTTCGTCTCGGCCCCGGGCACGTTGCGCGCCGAGCCGCCGATCTCGGCCAGCACGAAGGTGGTTGGCGTCTGGCCATGCTCGGCGGCAAAGCGGGCTGACACGGCATCGGTCGCGCGCTGCAATTCGCGCATCATATCCAGCGTATCGTCGCGGGTCGCTCCGGGCAGCATGGTGAAACTGCCGCTGACCGAGGCCTGTTCGGGCGCGTTGAAGAAGCGAAACTGCACATCGCCCCTGATGAACAGCGATCCCTGCCAGGCCAGCGCCAGCACGCAGGCGGCAAGCATCGGATAGCGCGCCAAGATCACGAAGCGCAGCGCCGGCCGCAGAAGATGGGTCAGGAACCAGTCCAGCCCCAGGTTGGTCCAGCGCGACGGCATGTCGTACCACCTTGCGCGTCCGACATCGCGGGTTGCATGGGCAAGGTGGTTCGGCAGGATCAGGAAGCATTCGACCAGCGACATGGTCAGCACGATGATCACCGTGGTCGGAATATCCGCGATCAGCGCGCCGAACTGCCCACCGATGGCGACGAGGCCCAGGAAGGCGATGATCGTGGTCAGCGATGAGGCAAGGATCGGACCGGCCATCCAGGTGGCGGTGTTTTCGGCAGCCTCCTGCGGCGATTCGCCCAGCTTGCGCACCCGGTGGTCGACGCTTTCCGACACCACGATGGCATCGTCCACCACCACGCCGATCATGATGATCAGCGCAAAGAGCGAGATCATGTTCAACGACATGCCGAAGGCATTCATGACCGCCAGCGCCGACACCATGGCGATGGGGATGCCGGTCGCGACCCAGAAGGCGGTTCGGGCGTTCAGGAACAGAAACAGCACGGCAAGGACCAGCAACAGCCCCGAGGTGGCGTTGTCCAGAAGCAGGATCAGCCGGTCGCTGATCTGTTCGGCGCGGGTGCGGACCAGGTCGACCGTCACGCCGGGGGGCAGGCCGACCTGATACGCGGCGGCGACCTCGGCCACGGTGGCCTGAATGTCGATCGCGTCGCCCTCGGCCGAGCGGTCGACCCGGATGCTCATCGCCGGATCGGGGCCGACAAAGGCCGCGCGGACCGCGTTGGCCGCGGTCACCCGCACGGTCGCGACATCGGCCACCGCAAGGGTGCTGCCATCGGCGCCCGACCGCAGGCTGATCGCCTCGATCTCGGCGACGCTGCGCCGTTCGGTCCCGGTGCGAAGCCGCGCCTCCTGGCCAAGCTCACCCGCCGGGACATCCGCGACTGCCGAGGCGATGGCATCAGCCACCTCCCGCATAGTGATGTCATGCTGCATCAGCGCGGTTGACGGCACCTCGACCACGATGCCGGGGCTGGCGATGCCGGTGACCGTGGCACGGGTGATCCCGGCGGCGAACAGACGCGCGATGTATTCGTCGGCAAACCGCGCCAGCTGATCGACGCCGACCGGACCGGAGATCAGCACATCCGTGACCCGGTCGCGCCAGACCCCGGCGCTGACCACCGGCTCTTCCGCCGTCTGGGGCAGGCTGGTGACCCCATCGACAGCGGCCTGAACCTCCTTTTCGGCCACGCCAAGATCGATGCCCGGCTCGAACTCGAGGTCGATGACCGCCCGGCCTTCCAAGGCGCGCGAGGTGACCGCCGCAACCCCGTCAAGCGTCAGAAGCGACGGCTCCAGCACTTGCACGACGGCGCGGTCCACATCCTCGGCCCCGGCACCGGACCAGGCGACGGTGACGCTGACCTCGCTTTGCACGATGTCGGGAAAGTATTGCGCCCGCATGTCGAAGGCCGCGATAAGGCCTGCCGCCAGCAGCACCACCATCAAGAGGTTGGCAGCCGTCCGGTGCCGGATAAAGTAGCGGACGAGGCCCATCGTCAGCCGTCCAGGGGCCGTTCAAGCCGGTCGATCACCCCGGTGGCCACGCTGTCGGCCTGAAGCGCCTGCACGAGATCGGCCTTTTCGGCGGCGGTCATCGACGGATTGGCGTCGATCATCGCCAGCAGCGCGGCCCGGCGTTCGGGCGTCAGCGCGACCGCGTCTTCTGCGGGGAAGTCGGCGGAGGCGTCGGCAACGTCGGGCCGGATCGGGCGGATCCGGATGCCCGCGCCCAGAACCGCCGAGCGTTCGGTCACAACCTCACGCCCCGCCAGGGCCCCGACCGCAAGGATGACGTCATCGCCCTCTTGGCGCAGGACCGTGACCGCTTGCTCCTCCAGCCGGTCCTCCGGCCCCAGGACCAGAAGCGTGCCATTCGGGCCCAGCGCAGTCGCGGGCAGCCGGACGGCATCGGCAACCGGGGCTTCCCGGATCCCCACCGTGACGAAATCCCCCGGCTGGACCAGGGTTGCCAAAGCCGGATCCTCAGCCAGCGCCACATAGACCAGACGGCCGGTCTGGCCATCCTCGACCGCAGCACCGATCCGGTCCAACCGACCGGAAAGCGGCGTTCCCGACCCCGGTGCAAACACCGTCACCTCCCCGGCCGCCAACGCGCCATCCGCCAGCACCAGCCGTCCGAACTGCGCGGTCGAAAGCCGCACCGCCACATCAAGCGCGGTCGGATCGACGATGCGGCCAAGGCTTTCGTTCGCGCCGACCAGCGCGCCCTCGACCAGCGTCACCCCATCCACCCGACCCGAAAGCCCGGCGCGAAGCTCGGTCTCGGAGAGGGTCCGCTCGGCCTCGCCCAGCGCAATCTCGGCGCGGGTCACGGCGACCCTGGTCTGATCCACCCGCGCCCGCGCCGTCGCCAAGGCCTGCTGCCGCGACAGCACCGCCTGCCTGGCCGCCGAAGCCGCAAGCCCGGCCGTTTCCACCGCAAGGGGCGAACCCGATCCCATCGCCGCAAGATCCTCTTGCCGGACCAGCGCCTGCTGACGGAGCACGGCCTGCTCTTCGGCGGCGGCAAGATCGGCCTCGGACAACTCCAGCGCCGCCACCGCATCGGCGGCCTCGGCCCGCGCCTCGGTCAGGTCTGCCGTCGCCAACTCCAACGCTTCGGTCGCCGGGGCGGGATCAAGGCGGAGCAGCACGTCGCCCTCGGTCACCGAAAGCCCGTTGCGGAAGGTCTCGGCGACCCAGATCACCGTGCCAGACTGGCGGCTGCGCAGATCCAGCGTGCGCCGCGCCTCGACCTTGCCGAAGGCGGTCGTTTCCGGTGTCAGGTTCGCTGCGGTGATCAGGGTGACATTCGCCGGAACCACCCGCTCCACCGGAGGGGCCGCCGGTCCGCCCGGTGCCAGGCTTTGCCGGATCGCGCCCCCGACGATCAGCACGGCCAGCCCCAGAAGCCCCAGCGTCACCGCCAGAAGCATCAGACCCGTCAGACTTCGCCGCAGAAAGCGCATTGCCACCCCGTATTCAGGTCTGCCGACATTAGCGTTCCGATCCCGACCCGCCAGTCCGGAATCCATCCCGCCACGGACATGTTACGCCCGGGGCGGTCACTTCCGACGCAGATGTTCTTCCAGACGCGGCATGATCTCGACAAAGTTACAGGGCCGATGGCGGCTGTCGAACTGATGGACGAGGATTTCGTCCCAGGCGTCGCGGCAGGCACCCGGGCTGCCGGGCAGCGCAAACAGGTAGGTCCACGGTGCCAAACGCCTCGATCTCCTTGTCATAGACATCGCGGTGCGCCTCGACCGTGACATCCCGCCCGGTCAGCCCGGTGCCGCCGGTGGTCAGGATCGCATCGACCGACGGGTCGGCGATCCAGGACCGCAAGCGTTCGGCAATCGTCACCCGGTCATCAGGCAGGATGCCCCGTGCCGCCAGCACATGCCCGGCGCCGGTCAACCGCTCCACCAAGGTATCGCCAGAGCGGTCATCCGCCGCAGTGCGCGTGTCGCTGACGGTCAGGACCGCGATCCGGACGGGGTGGAAGGCAAGGCTGTCGTCGATGCGGGACATGGGCAAAGCACCTTTCATTCGGGGGTATCCAAAATTTTTCGCCGAAAAATTTTGGGTGGAGTCAGCGGTTCAGCCGCGCCTGCAAGGCCAGAAGATCGGCCCAGGCCTCGCGCTTTGCGGCGGGGTTGCGCAGAAGGTAGGCCGGATGCGTCATCGGCAAAACCGGGCGGTCCAGCGCCTGCATCCATGTCCCTCGGGCCCGCAGGATGCCGCGCTGACCGGTCAGGGCATCAAGCGGCGTGTTGCCCATCACCACGATCACCGCCGGATCGACAAGCGCGATGTGACGTTCGACAAAGGGGCGGAGCATGGCGATCTCCGCCGGCTCCGGGTCGCGGTTGCCGGGGGGTCGCCAAGGCAGGACATTGGTGATGTAAAGCGCGGTCGCCGGATCCTCGCCGGTCCGTGACAGACCGATGGCGGCGAACATCCGGTCCAGAAGCTGCCCCGCGCGACCGACGAAGGGCCGCCCCTCACGATCCTCCTCCGCGCCAGGGGCCTCGCCCAACACCAGGACCCGAGCCGCCGGACTCCCATCGGCAAACACCAGGTTCCGCGCGCCTTTCTTCAGCTCGCAATGGTCAAAGGCTGCGAGGGCCGCCCGCAACGCCGCCAGCGACTGCGCCTCGGCTGCCATGGCCCGGGCGATGGCCACCGGATCGCTGGCGACGGGCGGCGGTGCCACCCCCACCGCTTGCGCTTTGACCGGACGCGAGGCCTCTGCCGCCAACGCATAGCGGTTCACCGGGGCGTCAAGGATGACCTCATCCACCCCGGCCTCAACCTGCCAGGACAGCGCGGCAAGGGCGGCGTGCCAGTCCTCTGCAATGTCGGCGACGATTCCCATGCCGGAAAGTTAGGCCCTTCCGGCGCGCGGGGCCAGAGCGAACCCCAACCCTGACGCTTGCCCCCTGTCCCCCGGTTTGCGATAGAGGGTCAAACGACAGGGACACCGCCCATGGCCTTCCGCGCCCGCCACCTTCTGGGAATCGAACAGCTTGCGCCGTTGGAGATCACCACGATCCTTGATCTGGCCGAGCGGTATGTCGACCTCAACCGCCGCACGGTCAAGCAGTCCGATACCCTGGCCGGGATGACGCAGATCAACCTGTTCTTTGAGGCGTCGACCCGCACGCAGTCCAGCTTCGAACTCGCGGGCAAGCGGCTTGGCGCGGATGTGATGAACATGGTCGTGGGCAATTCCTCGGTGAAGAAGGGCGAGACGCTGATCGACACCGCGATGACGCTGAACGCGATGCATCCCGATTTGCTGGTGGTGCGGCACGGGGCGTCGGGGGCGGTGAACCTTCTGGCGCAGAAGGTGGATTGCGCGGTCCTGAACGCGGGCGACGGGCGGCATGAGCATCCGACGCAGGCGCTTCTGGACGCGCTGACGATCCGGCGGGCGAAGGGTCGCCTCCAGCGCCTGACGATCGCCATCTGCGGCGACATCGCCCATTCCCGGGTGGCGCGGTCGAACCTGATCCTGCTGGGGAAAATGGAAAACCGCCTGAGGCTGATCGCGCCGCCGACCCTGATGCCCTCGGGCGTCGAAGACTTCGGCTGCGAGCTTTTCGACGACATGCGCGAGGGGCTGAAGGGTGCCGACGTGGTGATGATGCTGCGGCTGCAGAAAGAGCGGATGGACGGCGGCTTCATCCCCTCCGAGCGGGAATACTACCACCGCTACGGCCTCGACGCCGAGAAACTGGCCTTCGCCGCCCCCGATGCCATCGTCATGCACCCCGGCCCGATGAACCGGGGGGTGGAGATTGACGGCGACCTTGCCGACGACATCAACCGGTCGGTGATCCAGGACCAGGTGGAGATGGGGGTGGCCGTCCGCATGGCCTGCATGGACCTGCTGGCGCAGAACCTGCGGGCCGAGCGTGGGCGCAAGATCGTGGGGATGATGGCGTGAGGTGGTGGTGTCCGGCTCCGACGCATATCTGAGTTGGGAGGTTGGCCTGGGCCATGCAGCACCCCAACCGCTTGCTGACGCAATGAAGCCGCAGGAGCGTCTTCTTTGGTGCGTCGCCTTGCCGAGTAGCCGACTTACTCCACGGCACCAATCGGGCGTCGCGTTGTCTCTTGGCCTTGGCTTATTGTTCGTTCTGAATGCTCCATTTGGGCAAAGCATGTCGGAGTACTGCGCAGAGTCAAACAGTCAAAAATGCGAGATGCTTTATTTCTTATGGTGGCCAACGGTTGGTATGTGCGCGTGGTCAACGGCGCACCTGCTTTACTTGATCTGGAAAAGCCGCGTTGCCCCGTGGCGCTATTTTTATGGCGTTTCGACCGACCGCGCCATAAGGATCGACGGGAACAAGCCGGACAACCTCCACAGCACACGACTGGAGCGAAAATCCGCGCGGATCGACTGGTTCGGTGACGTGCGTTTCGACAGGTCTCGAACTGGTTTTTCGTTCTCTGGTCTCGATGACCGGGAAGCCATACGCGCAGTATTCTGGGCGAATGAGGGACGTTTTCGCCCAGAGTTTCAATCCAAGGCCACCCCATGACCCAAGACCCCACCCCCAAACCCCCGAAATCCGACGCGCGCATCGGCGGCATGGTCGCTGCGGTGGTGCTGGTGCTCCTTGCCCTCTTCACCGCCCTCATCATCTGGATTGCCTGATGGCCCGCACAGTGCAAACCCGGACGGGCACCCGATGATCCTCCACTTCCAGAACGCCCGCCTGATCGACCCCGAGGCTGGGACGGATGCCCCCGGCAGCCTGACGGTCAAGGACGGGCTGATCCTCGCCCGTGACGGTACGGCACCGAAGGGGGCCACGACCATCGATTGCGGCGGAAAGTGCCTTGCCCCCGGCATCGTCGATATCGGCGTCAAGATCGGCGAACCGGGGGAGCGGCACCGCGAGAGCTTCCGCTCCGCCGGGCTTGCGGCGGCGGCGGGGGGGGTGACCACGATCATCGCCCGGCCCGACACTCATCCGGCCATCGACACGCCCGAAGTGCTGGAGTTCGTCACCCGCCGCGCGACCGAAGCTCCGGTGCGTATCCGCCACATGGCCGCCCTGACCAAGGGCCGTGAGGGGCGCGAGATGACCGAGATCGGGTTTCTCCGCGACGCCGGGGCCATCGCCTTCACCGACGTGTTCCATGTCTCGACCGAGGTGAAGGCGCTTGCCCGGGCGATGACCTATGCCCGCAGCCTTGGGGCGCTGGTCGTGGGCCATCCGCAGGACCCCGGCCTGTCCACGGGCGCATCTGCCACCAGCGGCAAGTTCGCCAGCCTGCGCGGTATCCCGGCCGTCTCCCCCATGGCCGAACGGATGGGGCTGGAGCGGGACCTTGCCCTCGTGGAAATGACCGGCGTGCGCTACCACGCCGACCAGATCACCACCGCCCGCGCCTTACCTGCCCTTGCCCGTGCCAAGGCGGCGGGGCTTGATGTGACGGCGGGGACCTCCATCCATCACCTGACGCTGAACGAGTTTGACGTGGGCGACTACCGCACCTTCTTCAAACTCACCCCACCCCTACGGTCCGAACAGGATCGGCTGGCCATGGTCGCGGCGGTGGCCGAGGGTCAGATCGACATCATCTCCTCCCTCCACACCCCGGCGGATGAGGAATCAAAGCGCCTGCCGTTCGAGGAAGCCGCCGCCGGGGCCGTGGCGCTGGAAACGCTCCTCCCCGCCGCGATGCGGCTTTACCATGCCGGGCATCTGACCCTGCCTGCGCTGTTCCGTGCGCTGGCCCTGAACCCGGCCAACCGGCTTCGGCTGCCGCAGGGGCGCCTTGCGATCGGGGCGCCGGCCGATCTTGTCCTCTTTGACCCTGACGCGCCCTTTCTGATGGACCGCTTCGCCCTGCGGTCGAAGTCGAAGAACACCCCGTTTGACGGCGCGCGGATGGAGGGTAAGGTGCTGGCCACCTACGTCGCCGGGACGCAGGTCTATCAGGCAGAGGTCTAGCGTCATGCCAGCATTCACCACCGATCCCGGCCTTTTGGCCCTGACGGCGATCCTGGCCTACCTTCTGGGGGCGGTGCCCTTCGGCATCGTGATCACCCGTGCCATGGGTCTGGGCGACCTGCGCCAGATCGGGTCAGGCAATATCGGGGCGACGAACGTGCTTCGGACCGGCAACAAGGCCGCGGCCCTGGCGACGCTGATCCTAGATGCCGCCAAGGGCGGGGTCGCGGTCCTGATCGCGCGCTGGCTGATGGGTGAGGATGCAGCCCAACTGGCCGGGCTTTGCGCGTTCCTGGGCCACCTTTTCCCGGTCTGGCTGCGGTTCAAGGGCGGCAAGGGTGTCGCGACCTTCCTTGGCATCCTGATCGCCCTGGCCTGGCCGGTGGGCCTTGCCGCCTGCGCGACCTGGCTGGTCGGTGCCTTGATCACCCGCACCTCCTCCATCGCGGCGCTGGTGGCGGCGGCGACCTCTGCGGTCTGGATCATCCTCTTTGGTCATGCGCAGATTTTGCTCCTGAGCTTCGTGCTGACGGTGCTGGTCTACCTGCGCCATGCCGAAAACCTGCAACGTCTGAAAGCGGGGACCGAGCCGAAGATCGGGCAGAAGTCGGCGGAGAAACCGGAAGCCTGATCAAAGGAGATTTGGCGCGCCGAGCCCCCCACCCCCATCCCCTCCCCACCAGGGGGAGGGGAGGCTCTCGGGATCGGCACCGCTTGCTGATCGCAGGGCCGGATCGCGCCGCAGATTGACCGGGTGCTTCCCTCCCCCCCTCGTGGGGGAGGGTCAGGGTGGGGGGGCTGCCCCGAGGCAACCCTCCCTGTCAGGACGGGTTAAAGCGAGGCGGCCTCGTAGATCGGCGTCAGGTTGCGGCCCCAGTCGCCCTCGTAGAGCGACAGCCAGCGGTCGGCCTGCACTTGGCCCGTCTTCAGGCTTTCCACCAGCGGCTGAAGCTGCACCTCCTCACCATACCCACGGGCGACCAGCCCGGCGTGGGACAGGCCCACCGCCGCGCGGGCGAGGTCGATCAGCTTCACACCCCCCGCCTCCCCCTGCAGGGCCGAGACGGAGGCCGCGACCCGCAACCCCTCCCGCACAGCGCCGTCGAAACCCTTCACAAGGTCCCAGGCGGCGTCGAGCGCGGTCTGGTCGTACATGAGGCCGACCCAGAACGCCGGAAGTGCGGCAATATGGGCCTGGTCGCCACAATCGGCCCCCCGCATCTCGATATACTTCTTTACCCGCGCTTCGGGGAAGACCGTGGTCATGTGGTCGGCCCAATCGCTCAGCGTCGGCTTTTCGCCGGGCAGCGCGGGCAAGCGCCCGGCCAGGAAATCGCGGAACGACTGGCCCAGCGCGTCGATATACGTCCCCTCGCGGTAGACGAAATACATCGGCACATCTAGGACCCAATCGACATAGGCCTGAAAGCCCATGCCTTCGTCAAAGGCAAAGGGCAGCATCCCCGTGCGGCTGTCGTCAAGGCCGCGCCAGATCCGGCTGCGCCAACTGCGGTGACCATTGGGCTTGCCGTCGAAGAAGGGCGAGGAGGCGAACAGCGCCGTCGCCACCGGCTGCAAGGCCAAGGCCACGCGCAGCTTCTTCACCATGTCCGCCTCGGAGCCGTAGTCAAGGTTCACCTGCACGGTCGCGGTGCGGTACATCATCTGCGTGCCATGCGTACCGACGCGGCCCATGTATTCGGTCATCAACCGGTAGCGACCCTTGGGCATCACCGGCATCTGGTCGTGGCCCCAGTCCGGCGCGGCCCCGATCCCCATGAAGCGGATGCCCAAGGGGTCGGCGATACTGCGAACCTCGTCGAGGTGGGTCTGCAATTCGGCTGCGACCTCAAGGCTGGTCGCCAGGGTGGCCCCCGACAATTCGAACTGCCCGCCGGGTTCCAGGCTGATGTTCGCGCCGTTCCGCGTCAGCCCGATGATGTTGTCGGCCTCGCGCACCGCCTCCCAGCCGTAGCGGGCGATCAGCCCGTCAAACAGGGCCGAGATCGAGCGGGGACCGGCATAGGGCAAGGGCGCGCGGGTATCCGTCAGCCAGCCGAACTTCTCATGCTCGGCCCCGATGCGCCAATCGGCCTTGGGCTTGCAGCCGGCTTCCATATAGGCGGCAAGCTGGTCAAGGCTTTCGATCGGCCCGCCACCGGACTGGGGAATTGACATGGCCGCGCTCCGGGGTGTGCAGGACTGATCTTCGTGGCCAATGCCTGTCAACTGCGGCTGTCCAAGTCAAGGGGGGCGGCACCCCGGCCTTCGGGCCCAAAATTTTTCGACGAAAAATTTTGGGGGTGCAGGTCGGGCGTCAGCGCCGGACCATGCCCGACCCGGACCGCGCCCAGATCAGCCGGTTCGCCGCGTTCAGCGCCACGACCTTGCTGTCCGAGGGGACCTCACTCCCCAATGCCGCGACCAGGGCTGCGGTATCAAGGCCGGGCAGGGTGGCGAAGGCATCGAACAGGGCGTCGGCTCCCGCAGCCTCGACCGGGATGTGTAGCGCCGTGCCGTTGGTCTGGCGCAACTGCCAGACCCGCCGCCCGCGCAAGGTCAGCAGATGCACCTCGGAAAGGTCAGGCAGCCCGACAAAGCCGCCAACGCGCGGGCCGAGATAGGCAATCTGCGCTTCGGTCACCGTGACGATCCCGGGGGCGCTGCCGCCCTGCTGAA
This sequence comes from Rhodobacterales bacterium 32-66-7, assembly GCA_002280315.1. Lineage (GTDB taxonomy): Bacteria > Pseudomonadota > Alphaproteobacteria > Rhodobacterales > Rhodobacteraceae > Tabrizicola. The sequence continues at coordinate 31,693 of NCDS01000062.1, forward strand.
AGCGCAGCCTGCGCCAGGCCATGACCGCCCAGGGCAGCGCAAAGGCCAGAAGGCCAAGGCCAAGTGCCACCAGCACGACCCCGCCCCGCGAGATCAGCCACAGGGCCACGGCAGCGCTTGAGGCGGCGGCAATGACCTCACGCCAGCGAAACAGCCCGGCAGCAACCTCGGGGCGGATGAAGCTCATGCCCCGCCCCGCCAATCGCCGCAAGAAGCCTGCCAGAGGGTGATCGCCGCCACCGCCGCCGTATCGGCGCGCAGGATGCGGGGTCCAAGCGACAGGGGCAGAACGGCGGGGTTTGCCCGCAGCCGAGCGGCCTCGTCCACGGAAAAACCCCCCTCAGGCCCGATCAGGATCGCGGCGGGGCCATTGGCCGGGGCGAGGCTGGCAGGTTGACCCGCTGCCGCCTCATCGCACCAGTAAAGGCGGCGATCCTGCGACCAATCGGCCAGAACCCGGTCAAGCGGGGCAAGCTCGGCAACTTCGGGGACATAGGTGGCCCCGCATTGCTCTGCCGCTTCCAGCGCATGGGCTTGCAGGCGGTCCTGCCGGATCCGGTCGGAGTTGGTGTGCCGGGTCTGGACCGGCAGGATCCGCCGAACCCCAAGCTCCACCGCCTTTTCCACGATGAAATCGGTCCGGGCCTTCTTGATCGGCGCGAACAGCAGCCACAGGTCGGGCGGCATCCGCAGCGCCCGCGTCTGCACCTCGCAACTGACCACCGCGCCACGCCGGGAGGCGATGGTCAGCCTCGCCCGCCATTCCCCGTCGCGCCCGTTGAACAGAAGGACCGCCGCCCCCGCTGCCAGCCGCATCACGCCGGTCAGGTAATGCGCCTGCCCTTCCGACAGGGGCACGGCTTGCCCGTCCCCCAAGGGGTGGTCTACATGAAGCCTGATCTTCGCCTCGGTCATGGGGATGAGTGTATGAGCCAGCCACCGCAAATGCCAGAGGACCGGTCGCTTGACGGCCCTGACGGCCCTGACGGCAGCGTCGCGGATGCCGTGCAAGGCAACTGGGTCGACCGTTACGCCCCGGCACCTGCCCGCCCCTACCTGCGGCTTTCGCGCGCGGATCGGCCGGTCGGGACCTGGCTGCTTCTGATCCCCTGCCTTTGGGCCATCACCCTTGCCGCCGGGTCGCGGGGCGGGTTTCTCGCGCTGGACCTGTGGCTGATCGTCGCCTGCGCGGTGGGGGCGTTCCTGATGCGGGGGGCGGGCTGCACCTGGAACGACATCACCGACCGTCAGATCGACGCCGCCGTCGCGCGGACCCAAAGCCGCCCCTTGCCATCCGGCCAGGTCACGGTGCGCCAGGCTCTGGTGTGGATGGTCGCTCAGGCGGTTCTCGCGGCAGGCATCCTTTTCACCTTCAACTGGCTGGCGGTTGCACTTGGGATCGCCTCGCTCGCGCTGGTCGCGGTCTATCCCTTTGCCAAGCGTTTCACCTGGTGGCCGCAGGTCTTTCTCGGCCTTGCCTTCAACTGGGGCGCGCTTCTGGCCTGGGCGGCGCATGCCGGAACCGTGCCGGTGGCGGCGGTACTTCTATACGGCGGAGGGATCGCCTGGACGCTCTACTACGACACGATCTATGCGCATCAGGACCGCGAAGATGATGCGCTGATCGGCGTCAGATCCACCGCGCGGCTGTTCGGCGATCACAGCCGCGACTGGCTCTGGTCGTTCTTCGTCGTTGCCATCTCGCTGCTTGGTGCGGCGGTGGTCGTGGCACATGCGGCAAGCGACCGGCCCCTGGCGCTGGTCGTGGCCGTTGCCGGGGTCTGGGCGATGGGCTGGCATATCGCCTGGCAGATGCGGCAGCTTGACCTTGACGACCCGGCCTCGTGCCTTGCGGTGTTCCGGGCCAACCGCGATGCCGGCCTGATCCCCGTGCCGTTTTTCGCCGTCGCCGCCTGGCTTGGTTGATCCTGTCCGGTCAAAGCCCTAAGGAAGGCGGGAACGATCCGCGGACTGTCCGCCGTCAAGTCGAGTGTCCTGCCCTTGTCCCAACTTCTGCGCCCGCTGTCGACGACCACTCTGGCGGTGCTTGCCTTCATCCTTGCGGCAATCCTGATGGTCAGCGTCGCCTTCGCCGCTGCCCTGGTGATCGAGTCGCGGACGGAAAAGGTGGTCGCGACCCGGCTGGCGGCGGCGGGGATCGACTGGGTCACGCTCGACCCCGACGGGCTGCGCCTTCATCTGACCGGCACCGCCCCGAACGAGGCGGCGCGGTTTCGCATCGTGAACCTGATCGGCACCCTGATCGAATCGTCCCGGATCAGCGATCAGCTGGACGTGGTCCCGGCGTCGGCGATCGAGGTACCGGATTTCTCGGTGCAGATGCTGCGGACCGAGGATGGCATCCAGTTGATCGGGCTGGTACCGGAAACCCCGGGCGAGGATGCGATGACCG
>NCDS01000063.1 GCA_002280315.1 Rhodobacterales bacterium 32-66-7
CACGCGGGTCGATCTCATCGTTCAGGATCGCGCCCATGATCTCGTTCTCCATTGCGAGAGTGAAGGACAGGTTCTGCAGGAGCTTGCCCTGATTGGGGCATTCGGCGACATAACCGGCGCGGGTGTTGGTGGCGACGGTGGCCCCCCCAAGGTTCGGGCCAAAGTAGTCATCGCCGCCGGTCAGGTAGGTCATCTTGAAGTTGGCGTTCATCGGATGCGGTTCCCAGCCAAGGAAGACGATCGGCTCGCCTGCAGCGTCCTTGTTCGCCACTTCGGCGAGCATCCCCGTTTCGGAGGACTCAACCACTGTAAACCCGTCGAGCCCGAAAGGACCCGAGGCGATCATGTCGATGATCAGGCGGTTGCCGTCATTGCCCGGCTCGATCCCGTAGATCTCACCTCCCAAGGCGTCCTTGTGGGTGGCGATGTCCTTGAAATCCTTGATGCCAAGCGCTGCACCCGCCTCGTTCGTGGCGAGGGTATACTTCGCCCCTTCCAGGTTGGTACGAACGGTGTCGACGGTGCCCGCGTCGCGGTAGGGGGCGATGTCGGCCTCCATCGTGGGCATCCAGTTGCCAAGGAAGACGTCGATATCGCCTTCGGCAAGGCCGGTGTAGGTGACCGGCACGGCAAGGACCTTGGTCTCGGTCTCATACCCCAGCGCCTCAAGCACCAGGGTGGTCGCGGCGGTGGTGGCGGTGATGTCGGTCCAGCCGACATCCGAGAAGACGATCTTGTCGCAGCCTTCGGCAAATGCACTACCGGCAAGGGCGAAGGTCACGACGGTGGTGAGAAGCGTTGTGCGGATGGACATGGAAGCTCCCTGCTTTTTTTGTTGATTGACGGGTCAATAAACTTCGTGCTGATACGGTTTGGCAAGCATTTTTGTAAGGCCGCACCGATGCCGAAGCTTGGGATCAAGCCTATCCGCAAGGAAGCCCTTGTCAAAGCCACGATTTTGGAGATCGGGCGCACAGGTTCGTTAGATGTGACCGTGAGCCAGATTGCCAAGCGGGCGGGCATGTCCCCGGCCCTGGCGCATCATTATTTCGGCTCCAAGGAAGAGATGTTTCTCGCCGCGATGCGCCACATCCTGACGGTGTATGGTGCCGAGGTGCGGGGGGCGCTCGCAGTGGCCGAGGGGCCGGAGGGCCGGGTGCGGGCGGTGCTGCTGGCATCCTTCAGCCCAAGCAACTTCCGGCGTGAGGCGGTGGGGGCCTGGCTCACTTTCTGGGTTCTGGCGCAGACGGTGCCCGAGGCGAAGCGGCTGCTGGCGATCTATCAGCGCCGACTACGGTCGAACCTGACGGCGGCGTTACGAAGCCTCGCGGGGCCTCGCGCGCCGGACATTGCCGAATCGCTGGGTGCGATGATCGACGGGCTTTACCTGCGCGAGGTGCTGAAATCCGGCCCGCCGGATGGGGCAGCGGCGGTCGCGACCGCACTCCGCCATCTGGACGCCGAACTGGCAAGGAGAGCCTAGGATGCACGCGGATTACGTGATCGTCGGGGCAGGCTCGGCTGGCTGTGCGATGGCCTACCGGCTGGCCGAGGCGGGGCGGCGGGTTGTGGTTATCGAACATGGCGGGTCGGACGCGGGGCCCTTGATCCAGATGCCGGGGGCGCTGTCCTTTCCGATGAACATGGCCCGTTACGATTGGGGCTTGAAGACCGAACCCGAGCCGCATCTGGACGGCCGGGTGCTGGCCACGCCGCGCGGCAAGGTGATCGGCGGGTCATCCTCGATCAACGGGATGGTCTATGTCCGGGGCCATGCCCGCGACTTCGACACCTGGGCCGAGATGGGGGCCGATGGCTGGGCCTATGCCGACGTGCTGCCCTATTTCAAGCGGATGGAAGCGTCGCATGGCGGCTCCGGTCCCGAGTTCCGTGGCACGGACGGACCGTTGCACATCACCCGGGGCAAGCGCGAGAATCCGCTTTTCGACGCCTTCATCGCGGCGGGTCGGCAGGCGGGCTATCCGGTCACCGAAGACTATAATGGCCAGCAACAAGAAGGGTTTGGCCCGTTCGAGGCGACGATCTGGAAGAACCGGCGCTGGTCGGCGGCCAATGCCTACCTCAAGCCCGCAATGGCGGGGGGGAATGTCCACATCGCCCACGGCCTCGCCCGACGGGTGGTGCTGGAAGGTACGCGCGCCGTGGGGGTGGAGGTTGCGACGGCAAGGGGGATCGAGGTCATCCGCGCCGGGCGCGAGGTGATCCTTGCGGCCTCATCCCTCAACACGCCGAAGCTGCTGATGCTGTCGGGGATCGGTCCGGCGCAGCACTTGCAGGACAATGGCATTGCCGTTGTCGCCGACCGCGCTGGGGTGGGGGCAAACCTGCAGGACCACCTTGAGATCTATATGCAGTTTTCCGCCAGCCAGCCGATCACGCTTTTCAAGTATTGGAACATCTGGGGCAAAGCCTGGGTCGGTGCGCAATGGCTGTTCGCCGGGCAGGGACCCGGCGCGTCGAACCAGTTCGAGGCTTGCGCCTTCATCCGCTCCAGACCCGGGGTAGAGTATCCCGACCTGCAATACCACTTCCTGCCGATCGCCGTCCGCTACGACGGCAAGGCGATCAGCGCGGGGCACGGGTTCCAGGCGCATGTCGGCCCGATGCGGTCGAAATCGCGCGGGTCGGTGACGCTGCGGTCGTCCGATCCCGCCGATCCGCCGGTGATCCGCTTCAACTACATGTCGCACCCAACGGACTGGGAGGACTTCCGCACCGCGATCCGCCTGACGCGCGAGATTTTCGGGCAGGATGCCTTCAAACCCTATCTCAGGGCCGAGTTGCAGCCCGGCCCCGAGGTGCAGAGTGATGCCGAGATCGACGCCTTCCTGCGCGCGCATGTCGAAAGCGCCTATCACCCCTGCGGCACTGCGCGGCTGGGCCGGGCGAGCGACCCGATGGCGGTCGTCGATCCCGAATGCCGGGTGATCGGGGTCGAAGGTCTGCGCGTCGCCGACAGCTCGATCTTTCCGCAGGTCACGAACGGCAACCTCAACGCCCCGTCGATCATGGTCGGCGAAAAGGCCGCGGATCACATCCTGGGCCGCCCCCCCTTGCCCGCCTCGAACCTGGAGCCCTGGATCAACCCGAACTGGCGCACCGCGCAGCGTTAACCGATTTCATAGGGCAGGATATCCCGGGCGTTCGGGTTGATCGTCAGCCGCCCGGCCAAGGGCGGGACCGAGCGTTGGTGGCAATTGCCCCGCTCACAGATCCGGCACGAAATCCCGATCGGCTCGAACCGGCCCTTGAGGTCGAGGCCGTCGGAATAGACCAGCGCCGACGCATGCTGCACCTCGCACCCCAAGCCAATCGCATAGCGCCGGACCGGCGCAAGGAACGCCCCCGCCGGTTTCGACACGTCGCGGGCCAGGCACAGATACCGCACGCCGTCCGGGGTTTCGGCCAGTTGGCGCAGGAACTGGCCGGGCGTTTCAAACGCCTGATGCACGTTCCAAAGCGGACAGGCACCGCCGAAACGGGCGAATTGCAGCCTGGTGGCCGAATGGCGCTTGGTGATCGTGCCGGCCTGATCGACCCTGACGAAGAAGAAGGGGATGCCCTTCAACCCCGGGCGTTGCAGCGTGGAGAGGCGATGGCCCACCTGCTCCAGCGAGGCGCCGAACATGTCGGCCAGCCGCTCCAGATCGTGCCGCACGGTCTGCGCGGCGGTCAGAAACGCGCGATAGGGCATAAGCGCCGCCCCGGCAAAGTAGTTCGCCAGCCCGATCTTGGCGATATCGCGCGCTTCTGGAGTAGAGAACCGCGCGAGGTCCAGCGTCGCCTCCAGCAATTCGTTCTGGGTCAGTAGGGCAATCTGATGGAGGAGTTGAAAGCGTTGCGATGGCCCGGACGCGCGGGCCGAAAGATCAAGCCGCCGCGCCGCCGGATCGTAGTGGCGCAGCGGGGCGTTGTCGGAATAATGCAGACTGATCCCAGCCTTTTCCAGAACCTGGGCCGCGCGGATATCCATGGCTTTCCCAGGCGTTGCAGTCGATGCGAACCCTTCTGCCGCACGGTCGATCGCATCCAGATAATTGTCGCAATAATGAAAGAAGTCGCGCACCTCTTCCCAGGCAGAGGGACGCATGGCCCCATCGGTGCGTCCCAGCGCCTCATCCAGCGAGGCGAGGCGTTCATGCGTCTGCCGATAGGCACGGTGCAGGTTCAGAAAGGCCCGTGCCAGGGCCGGCGCGTTCGAGGCGGCAAGCCGCAGATCGGCAACCGGGGGCGTTGCGGTGGCAAAGACCGGATCGGCCAAAGCCTCGCGCATGTCGGTCACAAGACGCTCGCTTTCGCCGACGGTCAGTTCGGTGACATCAAGCCCGAATTCCTGCGCCAGACCAAGGACCACCGCCGCGCTGACCGGGCGGTGGTTGTTCTCCATCTGGTTCAGATACGGCAGGGAGACCTTCAAACGGTCGGCAAAAGCCTTCTGCGTCAGGCCCAGCCGCCCGCGCATTTCGCGCAGCTTGACACCGGCGTAAAGCTTCTGCGTGGCCATAAGGCCCCCCTTTGCAAACTGACTATCGGTATTGCAAAGCTGCCCGTCAAGCCGCGCTTGCCCGACCGGGCAGCCCGCTTGTAGCATCCGGCAAAATCCGGGGGACACGATGCCAAGAACCGACAGCCTGCGCCAGATCGTGGAGCGCGCCATCGAGCCCGGCCTGCCCTGGTTGCGCGCGCTGTTCATCGGGGCGATCCTGGCCAGCCTTTTTGCCGCCATTGCCAGCACCGCCCCGATGGGCCGCAGCCTGGCCTGGCCGGTGGCCGTCGAAGCACTGTGCAGCGTGATCTTTCTTGCCGAGTATCTTTTGCGGCTCTGGACCGTTGCGCCGCGCGCGGGTGCGTCCCGGGGGCGGGCAACCCTGTGGCTGGCCCGTTCGCCGCTGATGCTGGTCGATCTGGTCGGACTTCTGCCGCTGTTTCTGCTGCTTCTGGTCCCTTCGCAAACCGGATTGATCCTGCTGCTCCAGATGACGCGGTTCCTGCGGCTTGCCCGCTATTCGACCGGACTGCAGGCCGTCGGCATGGTGTTCGTCGCCGAACGTGGGCCGCTTGCCGCCAGCCTGGTGATCGGCGGCGGCATGCTGCTGGCCGCGGCGACCGGCATGTATCTCCTGGAAGGGACGGCGCAGCCGGACAAGCTTGGCTCAATCCCGCTGGCGATGTATTGGGCGATCATCACCCTCGCCACCGTCGGTTATGGCGACATCTATCCGGTCACCACGGCGGGCAAGGTGTTTGCCGGGGCGGCTGCGGTATCGGGCATCGTGTTCTTTGCGCTGCCGGTCGCCATCATCGCCACCGGTTTTCTGCACCAGATCCGGCGGCGCGACTTCATCGTCAGCTATGCGATGGTCGCGCGGGTGCCGCTGTTCTCGCGGCTGGATGCGGGTGCGGTGGTCGAACTTGCCGGGCTTTTGAAGGCGCGCCGCCTGGCTCCGGACACGATCATCCTGCGCCAGGGCGATACCGGCGACGAGATGTTCTTCATCGCCTCGGGCGAGGTCGAGGTGGTCCTGCCCGACCGTGTGGTCGTGCTCCACACCGGTGATTTCTTCGGCGAGGCGGCTGTTCTGGGCAACGCGCGGCGCAACGCCACGGTGATCGCCCGCAGCGCTTGCGAGCTTCTGGCGCTGGGGGCCGCCGATGTGCTGCGGCTGGCCGGGCGACAGCCGCAGGTGGGTGAAGCGCTGCGCGCCGCCGTTGCCGCCCGGACCAAGGCGTAGCGGAGTTTGCATTTTGATCGGGCGCCGCCCTGCGACATTTGCAAATTTTCTGTTTCGTGCTTCTCCGCCGCGTTCCGATCGCCTAAGCTTTGCCAGCCCGACAGGGTAGGGGGGACGCATGACCGACATCCTGCAGGAACTGGAAGCCCGGCGCGCCGTGGCGCGGGCGGGTGGCGGGGCGCGGCGGGTCGAGGCGCAGCACGCCAAAGGCAAGCTGACCGCGCGCGAACGGATCGAACTTCTGCTGGATGAAGGCAGTTTTGAAGAGTTCGACATGTTCGTCACCCACCGCTGCACCGATTTCGGGATGGAGGCGGAGCGGCACCCCGGCGATGGCGTCGTCACTGGCTGGGGTACGGTCAATGGCCGCATGGTCTATGTCTTTGCGCAGGATTTCACCGTCTTCGGCGGCTCGGTTTCCGAGACTCACGGCGCGAAAATCTGCAAGATCATGGACATGGCGATCCAGAACGGCGCGCCGGTGATCGGGATCAATGACTCGGGCGGCGCGCGAATTCAGGAGGGCGTCGGCTCGCTGGCCGCCTATGGCGAGGTGTTTCAGCGCAACGTTCTCGCCTCCGGGGTGGTGCCGCAGATCTCGCTGATCATGGGGCCTTGTGCCGGGGGGGCGGTCTATAGTCCGGCGATGACCGACTTCATCTTCATGGTGAAGGACTCGTCCTACATGTTCGTGACCGGGCCGGATGTGGTGAAGACGGTGACCAACGAACAGGTCACCGCCGAGGAGTTGGGGGGTGCCGCGACGCATACCCGCAAATCCAGCGTCGCTGATGGGGCATTTGAGAACGATGTCGAGGCTTTGGCCGAAACCCGGCGGCTGATCGACTTTCTGCCCCTCAACAACCGCGAGAAGGCTCCGGTGCGGCCGTTCTTCGACGATCCCGCGCGGGTGGAGCCGAGCCTCGACACGCTGGTGCCGGATAACCCGAACCAGCCCTATGACATGAAGGAACTGATCACCAAACTCGCCGATGAGGGGGATTTCTTCGAGATTCAGGCGGCCTTTGCCGGCAACATCCTGACCGGCTTCCTCCGGATCGAAGGCCAGTCGGTCGGCGTGGTCGCGAACCAGCCGATGGTGCTGGCTGGTTGCCTCGATATCGACGCCAGCCGCAAGGCCGCGCGGTTTGTGCGGTTCTGCGATGCGTTCGAGATTCCGATCCTGACGCTGGTCGACGTGCCGGGCTTTCTGCCCGGGGTGGCGCAGGAATATGGCGGGGTGATCAAGCATGGCGCGAAACTCCTCTTCGCCTATGCCGAAGCGACCGTGCCGAAAGTCACGGTGCTGACCCGCAAGACCTATGGCGGGGCCTATGTGGTGATGTCCTCCAAACATCTGCGGGGGGATTTCAACTATGCCTGGCCCACCGCCGAGGTTGCGGTGATGGGCGCGAAAGGCGCGGTCGAAATCCTGTATCGCTCGGAACTCGGGCAGCCGGACAAGATCGCAGCACGGGTGAAGGATTATGAGGATCGCTTTGCCAACCCCTTTGTCGCCGCCGAAAAGGGCTTTATCGACGAGGTGATCATGCCCCAGTCCACCCGCCGCCGCGTGGCGCGGGCGTTTGCATCGTTGCGCGGCAAGCGGTTGGTGAACCCATGGAAAAAGCATGACAATATCCCGCTTTAGACCGATCGGGCCGGTGCGCCGGATGATCCTGGTGCCGATCTTCGCGCTTGTCGCCTCGGCCGGCGGCTGCCAAAGCGACGAAGCGCCCGCGGATGCGATCCCCGTGCCCTCGGGCCGGGTTGTCACCCTGATCGAGATTGTCAGCGACATCCGCGGACCCGAAGGCGCGACCGCGCGGTTCCGCTTTCTGGCCCCCGGTCTGTCCGAGGACGAGGTTGAGGCCGCCGCGACCGACATGGAGGCGCTGTGCAACACCTTCGCCCTAGCGCGAATTGACGGCGTGGTGCCGAAACCGCAGCAGATCATCGTCTCGCTGTCCGCCGCCCCGGTGCCCTTCGGCGAAGCTGCGCCGGATGTGGTGCAATTCTTCGAAGCCTATGACGTGACCGGTGGCAGCTGTGTCTGGTCGGTGTTCTGATGACCCAGGGGCAGATGGTTTTTCGCTCTGGTCAGCGAAGCAACGCTGATGTAGCAGCGCCACAGGTTGCGAGGCTTCTGCGGCGCCGATGGTGTATTGCTCTGTTTTCGGATAGGCTTGCCCTTGGTTCGTGTCTTGCGACCCTAAACCCGTGTCGGGGAACGTTGCCAACCGGCAATCCGCAACCCCAGGAAAAATGGAGAGAAACATGTCGAACAGCACCCGTATCGTTCTGGTCCTTGCAATGCTTGCCGCCGTCGCTGGCTGCGCGAAAAAGGAAGAAGTCGTGGTTGAGCCGGTCAGCGTCGAGCCGACCGATACCGGCAAGTACAAGTAAGCTTTCGGCACGGGCCCGCGCACCGAAGGGTGCCGGGCCCGCGTCCCGCCCGGTTCGGGCCCTGGGCTTGCGGCCATGCCGCCCCGCCCCTGCGCGGCATATGGGGTATCCCTCATGCTGAAGCATCGCGGCTTTCCCGGTCGGCTGACCGGCACCGATTTCCAGTTCGTCATCCGTCGCGCCAACCAGAAGGACGGCCCGACCAGGCTTGTCGCGCGTGAACGGTTCAAGGACCGCAAGCACGTCGACCGTCTGGCGGATGCGGCCTTCATGCAGGCGCTGTGGCAGCATTTCGGCGAAGACCCGTTCGAGCGTGGCAATCTGGATGCCGGTCGGCTGTCCTGGCTTTTCGGGCGTGAAGTCATCCCGGCCGAAGACCCGTTTGACCCGGCAAGTTACGACGCCCTGCTGCGCATCGACCGTCGCCGCGCCGAGGCGGCGTTTCCGCAGGTCTTTGCCCCCGACGCCGTGCCGTACCTGGCCGATGATCCGGATGATCAGGACTGACGGGCATCGTCGCCTGCCAGGGGTTCGGCGAGTGACCGTGTGACCGCGTTTTGCCGTGCTGAAAGGACCTCCGATGTTCCAGAAAATCCTGATTGCCAACCGGGGAGAGATCGCCTGCCGGGTGATCAAGACTGCCCGCCGGATGGGGATCAAGACCGTCGCGGTCTATTCCGATGCGGACCGGAACGCCTTGCATGTGCAGATGGCGGATGAGGCGGTGCATATCGGCCCCGCACCCGCCGCCCAAAGCTATATCGTGATCGACAAGATCATCGCGGCGGTCCGGCAGACCGGCGCCGACGCCGTCCACCCTGGCTATGGGTTTCTAAGCGAGAACAAGACTTTCGCGGCGGCGCTAGAGGGTGCAGGTGTCACCTTCATCGGCCCGCCCAGCCCCGCGATCGAGGCGATGGGCGACAAGATCACCTCGAAAAAGCTTGCGATGGCGGCGGGGGTGTCGACGGTGCCGGGCAACATGGGGCTGATCACCGATGCCGAAGACGCGGTGAAGATCAGCCGCGAGATCGGCTATCCGGTGATGATCAAGGCCAGCGCCGGCGGTGGCGGCAAGGGCATGCGCATCGCCTGGAACGACGCCGAGGCGCGCGAGGGGCCGGAGTTCTGTCAAGCCAATATTTATCGCGATATATAACTTTCTGTCGCCTCCC
>NCDS01000219.1:0-2968 GCA_002280315.1 Rhodobacterales bacterium 32-66-7
TGGTTCTTGGCCTTTACTACGTCACCATGGAACGCAAGGGCATGGTCGGCGAGGGCATGGCCTTCGCCGATATGGAAGAGGTGGAGCATGCCTTGGCCTCGGGCGCGGTGCACCTCCATGCCAAGGTAAAGGCGCGTCTGCGTCAGGTCGATGCGACCGGCAACATCGTCTGGAAGCGGTTCGACACCACGCCCGGCCGTCTGCGGCTGGGCAACCTGTTGCCGCTGAACGCCAAGGCCCCGTTCGAACTGGTCAACCGCCTGCTGCGGAAGCGTGACGTGCAGACCGTCATCGACACCGTCTACCGCTACTGCGGTCAGAAAGAGTCGGTGATCTTCTGCGACCAGATCATGACGCTTGGCTTCAAGGAGGCGTTCCGCGCCGGGATTTCCTTTGGCAAGGACGACATGGTGGTCCCCGATACCAAATGGACCATCGTCAACGAGACGCGGGACCAGGTCACCGGCTTTGAACTCCAGTACATGGACGGCCTGATCACCCAGGGCGAAAAGTACAACAAGGTCGTCGACGCCTGGACCAAGTGCAACGACAAGGTCACCGAGGCGATGATGTCGACCATCTCGGCGGTCCACACCGACAGCAACGGTGCGGAGAAGGAGCCGAACTCGGTCTACATGATGGCCCACTCCGGTGCCCGGGGTTCGGTCATCCAGATGAAGCAGCTGGGGGGCATGCGCGGGTTGATGGCCAAACCCTCGGGTGAGATCATCGAGACGCCGATCATCTCCAACTTCAAGGAAGGTCTGACCGTTCTTGAATACTTCAACTCGACCCATGGCGCGCGGAAGGGTCTGTCGGACACCGCGCTGAAGACCGCGAACTCCGGCTATCTGACGCGGCGTCTGGTGGACGTCGCACAGGACTGCATCGTGCGGAGCCACGACTGCGGGACCGAAAACGCGATCACTGCCAGCGCGGCGGTGAACGATGGTGAGGTCATCGTCCCGATGGGCGAACGCGTGTTGGGTCGGGTAGCGGCCGATGACGTCAACTACCCCGGCACCGATGAGGTGCTGGTGTCGAAGGGTGAGTTGATCGACGAACGTCGTGCCGACATCATCAACAACTCGGGCGTGGCCACCATCCGCATCCGCTCGCCCCTGACCTGCGAAGCGGAAGAGGGGGTTTGCGCGCTCTGCTACGGGCGTGACCTTGCCCGCGGCACGCTGGTCAACATCGGTGAAGCGGTCGGCATCATCGCCGCCCAATCCATCGGTGAACCCGGCACCCAGCTGACGATGCGGACGTTCCACATCGGCGGCGTGGCGCAGGGCGGCCAGCAATCCTTCCTGGAAGCGAGCCAAGAGGGCAAGATCGAGTTCCGCAATGCCAACATCCTGAAAAATGTGGGCGGCGAGCAGATCGTCGTCGGCCGCAGCATGTCGATTGCGATCATCGATGATGTCGGTCAGGAACGCGCGGCCCACAAGCTGACCTATGGTGCGAAGCTGCACGTCAAGGATGGCGAGGCGGTCAAGCGCGGCACGAAGCTTTTCGAATGGGACCCCTTCACCCTGCCGATCATCGCCGAAAAGGCGGGGGTCGCCCGGTTCAAGGACCTGGTCGCGGGCATCTCGGTCCGCGAAGACACGGATGAAGCGACGGGCATGACGCAGAAGATCGTGTCGGACTGGCGTTCCGTGCCGAAGGGAAGGACATCACCGGGGGTCTGCCCCGCGTGGCCGAACTCTTCGAGGCGCGGCGTCCGAAGGACCATGCGATCATCGCGGAAGCCGACGGCTATGTCCGCTTCGGCAAGGACTACAAGAACAAGCGCCGCATCACGGTTGAACCGGTCGATGAGACGCTGACCGCGATGGAATACATGATCCCGAAGGGCAAGCACATCCCGGTGCAGGAAGGCGACTTCGTGCAGAAGGGGGATTACATCATGGACGGCAACCCCGCGCCGCATGACATCCTGCGGATCCTCGGGGTTGAGGCGCTGGCCAACTACATGATAGACGAGGTGCAGGACGTGTACCGCCTGCAGGGCGTGAAGATCAACGACAAGCACATCGAGGTGATTGTCCGCCAGATGCTGCAAAAGCAGGAGATCCTTGACAGCGGCGACACCACGCTCCTGAAAGGCGAGCATGTCGACAAGCAGGAGCTTGAGGAAGAAAACCTCAAGGCCCGCAACCGCGGCCTGCGCGAGGCGAGCGCCGAGGCGATCCTTCTCGGGATCACCAAGGCAAGCCTGCAGACTCGCAGCTTCATCTCGGCGGCGTCGTTCCAGGAAACCACGCGCGTCCTGACCGAGGCTTCGGTGCAGGGCAAGCGCGACAAGCTGGTAGGCCTCAAGGAAAACGTCATCGTCGGCCGGCTGATCCCGGCCGGCACCGGCGGGGCCACCAGCCGCGTCAAGACCATCGCCGGCGACCGCGACCAGATCGTCATCGAAGCCCGGCGGAGCGAGGCCCAACAGGCCGCAGCCCTCGCCGCCCCCTTGGAGGTGATGGAGACGGACGCGGACGCAGGCCTGGTCGATACGGTCGAAAGCCGCGATTGATCTGGCGGCCTTCGGGCATATTCAAGGCCCCCGTCAGTCGAAAGGCTGGCGGGGTTTTGCTTTGTGGCTTGCACCAGACCTGCCGCGCGGGGTTCAGGGCCGCACGTCAGGCAGCCGCCATGGCGGAAATCGGCGGTTCTTTCCCCCGTGAAACAGGCAAAACCGATTCCCGGTCGGATCGGAAAACCTGGCCTCGCGCCATAGCCAGCTTTCCGTGGTCGGAGGCGTGTCGAAGGCAATACCAAGCGCGGTGAGTTCGGCGTGCCGACGGTCAAGGTCCTCGACCTCGAAATACACTATGGCGGGGCCGGGTTGCGGTTGGTCCTCCTGCCAGATCGAAAACGTCGCATCGCCCTGCGGCATCTCGAACCGCGCATAGAGGCTCTCCCGGTCAAGCACGACCAGCCGGAGGCCAAGCCGTGATAGGAAGGCCAC
>NCDS01000219.1:3010-7061 GCA_002280315.1 Rhodobacterales bacterium 32-66-7
GCCATGGACAGGCCCTTGGCCGGCTCCGTCGCAAGTATCGCGGCTGCTGCCGGATCAAGGCCTTCCGGTTCCCCGCATCGAAGGCTACACCACAGCTTGCCCCATGGAGTGCGGGATCGACATGCAGCTTTCCGAAAATCTGCGCGGCATACTGTTGATGTGTGCCTCGATGGCCGGCTTCACGATCAACGACACCTTCATGAAGTCGGTGACCGGGACGCTGCCGCTTTACCAGACCATCGGGCTGCGCGGGCTGATCGCGGTGGTGGGGCTTGGGCTTCTGGTGATCGCGACCCGGGCCTACCGGTTCCGGCTGAACCGCCGCGATGGCTGGCTGATCCTGCTGCGCTCGCTGGCGGATGTGGCGGCGACGTTGCTGTTTCTGGAGGCGCTGGTGCGGATGCCCCTGGCCAACCTGTCGGCGATCCTGCAGGCGCTGCCCCTGGCGATCACGCTTGGCGCGGCGCTGGTCTATGGCGACAGGATCGGCTGGCGGCGGCTGTCCGCGATTCTGGTCGGGTTGGCCGGGGTCCTGATCATCATCCGTCCCGGCACCGCAAGCTTCGACCATTGGGCGCTTCTCGGCCTCGCCTCGGTTGCTTGCGTCGTGGTGCGGGACCTTTCGGTGCGCCGGGTGCAGGGAGAGCTGCCCTCGGCCCTTGTGGCGCTTGGGGCGGCGGTGGCGGTGACCACGATGGGCTGGATCGGCGCGGGCCTGCAGGGGGTAGAGCCGGTCAGCGGCAGTGAGGCGCTGAAGGTCCTCGGGGCGGGGTTGTTCCTGATCGTCGGCTACCTGACCTCGGTCATGGCGATGCGAACGGGCGATATCGGGATCGTCGCCCCGTTCCGCTATACCTCGCTGCTCTGGGCCATCGTGCTGGGGCTTGTCGTGGCAGTTGCGGCGGCAGGTCGCACGTTTCGACTGAAAACGCCCCGTGTTGACACCCCCGGCGATTCCCCCTATACGCCGCCCATCCCAGACCATGGTACGCACCAGGGCCGGGGATCAGAGCGCTAGTTGTGGTCATGATCCGGGCCTTCCGCCCCGATCCTCTGTAAATCCACCGCGGCATCCCCCGAGAAAGGGGATGGATGCGGTGTTTGTGTTTTGCGATGGGCGCAAGACACAGTCGAGAAGCGGCGTCCCCAGGCTTTGGGGGGCGAGTATCGAAACGAGGGACGTGAATGCCGACTATCCAACAGCTCATCCGCAAACCGCGTGAGCCGAACGTGCGGAAATCCAAGTCGCAGCACCTGGAATCCTGCCCGCAAAAGCGTGGGGTCTGCACCCGCGTCTATACCACCACTCCGAAAAAGCCGAACTCGGCCATGCGGAAAGTCGCCAAGGTGCGTCTGACCAACAGCTTCGAGGTCATCTGCTACATCCCCGGTGAAAAGCACAACCTCCAGGAACACTCGGTCGTGCTGATCCGTGGCGGTCGTATCAAGGACCTTCCCGGTGTGCGCTACCACATCCTCCGCGGCGTTCTGGATACCCAGGGCGTGAAGGAACGTCGCCAGCGGCGTTCGAAATACGGCG
Source organism: Rhodobacterales bacterium 32-66-7 (assembly GCA_002280315.1). GTDB lineage: Bacteria > Pseudomonadota > Alphaproteobacteria > Rhodobacterales > Rhodobacteraceae > Tabrizicola. The sequence continues at coordinate 4,551 of NCDS01000219.1, forward strand.
CCAAGCGTCCGAAGTGAGGAGATAAGCCATGTCCCGTCGTCACGCCGCCGAAAAGCGCGAAATCCTGCCCGATGCCAAGTTTGGCGACCGGGTGGTCACCAAGTTCATGAACAACCTGATGTTCGACGGCAAGAAGTCCGTCGCCGAAGGCATCGTCTACGGCGCGCTTGACCGCGTCCAGACCCGGCTGAAGCGCCCGGCCGTCGAAGCCTTCCACGAAGCGCTGGAAAACGTGAAACCGTCCGTCGAAGTGCGCTCGCGCCGCGTCGGTGGTGCCACCTACCAGGTCCCGGTCGAGGTTCGTACCGAACGCCGTGAGGCGCTGGCGATCCGCTGGCTGATCATTGCGGCCCGGAAGCGCAACGAAAACACGATGGAAGAGCGTCTGGCGGCCGAACTCGCCGACGCCGTGCAGAATCGCGGCACCGCCGTGAAGAAGCGCGAAGACACCCACAAGATGGCCGACGCGAACAAAGCGTTCAGCCATTACCGCTGGTAAGAGGGCACCATGGCACGCGAATATCCTCTGACCCGATACCGGAATTTCGGCATCATCGCCCATATCGACGCGGGCAAGACCACGACGTCCGAACGCATCCTTTACTACACCGGCAAGTCCCACAAGATCGGCGAAGTCCACGACGGCGCCGCCACCATGGACTGGATGGAGCAGGAGCAGGAGCGTGGCATCACGATCACCTCCGCCGCGACGACCACCTTCTGGGAACGGACGATCGATCCGGGGCTGGAGCATGCGCGCGCCGACAAGTACCGCTTCAACATCATCGACACCCCCGGCCACGTCGACTTTACCATCGAAGTCGAACGCTCGCTGGCCGTGCTTGACGGTGCTGTGGTCCTTCTGGACGGCAACGCCGGGGTTGAGCCGCAGACCGAAACCGTCTGGCGTCAGGCCGACCGCTACAAGGTTCCGCGGATCGTGTTCGTCAACAAGATGGACAAGACCGGCGCGGATTACTTCAAATGCGTCCGCATGATCAAGGACCGGACCGGCGCGAATGCCGTGCCGGTTGCCCTGCCCATCGGAGCCGAGGACAAGCTGGAAGGCATCATCGACCTCGTGACCATGGAAGAATGGGTCTATGAGGGCGAAGATCTGGGCGCGTCCTGGAGCCGGAAGCCGATCCGCGACAGCCTCAAGGCTGAAGCCGACGAATGGCGGATCGACGAATGGCGGATGAACCTGGTGGAAACCGCCGTGGGTCAGGACGACGCCGCGATGGAAGCCTATCTTGAGGGCACCGAACCGGACGCCGACACCCTGCGCGCGTTGATCCGCAAGGCGACCCTCGCCATCGACTTCATCCCGGTGTTTGCCGGTTCGGCCTTCAAGAACAAGGGTGTGCAGCCCCTGTTGAACGCCGTCATCGACTATCTGCCCTCGCCCCTCGACGTGCCGCCCTACGAAGGCTTCGCCCCGGGTGACGAGACCGAAACCCGCAACATCGCGCGGTCGGCCGATGACGCACAGCCCTTCTCGGGCCTCGCGTTCAAGATCATGAACGACCCCTTTGTGGGCAGCTTGACCTTCACCCGGATCTATTCGGGCAAGTTGGCCAAGGGCGATGCGATGCTGAACGCCACGAAGCAGCGCAAGGAACGCGTCGGCCGCATGATGATGATGCACGCCATCGAGCGTGAGGAAATCTCCGAAGCCTTCGCCGGCGACATCATCGCGCTGGGTGGCCTCAAGGAAACCACCACCGGGGACACGCTGTGTGATCCGGCGGCACCCGTCGTTCTTGAAACCATGACCTTCCCGGTCCCGGTGATCGAGATCGCGGTGGAACCGAAGACCAAGGCCGACCAGGAAAAGATGGGCATCGCACTCGCCCGTCTGGCTGCCGAAGACCCGTCCTTCCGGGTGGAGACCGATATCGAAAGCGGTCAGACCATCATGAAGGGCATGGGCGAACTTCACCTTGATATCCTCGTCGACCGCATGCGTCGCGAATTCAAGGTCGAGGCGAACATCGGTGCGCCGCAGGTGGCCTACCGCGAGACGATCAGCCGTGAGCATGAGATCGACTACACGCACAAGAAGCAGACCGGTGGTACCGGCCAGTTCGCGCGCGTGAAGCTGATCATCAGCCCTACCGAACCGGGCGAAGGTTATTCGTTCGAATCGAAGATCGTCGGTGGCGCGGTGCCGAAGGAATACATCCCCGGCGTCGAAAAGGGCATCAAGTCGGTGATGGACTCCGGTCCCTTGGCAGGCTTCCCGGTGATCGACTTCAAGGTGAGCCTGATCGACGGCGCGTTCCATGACGTGGACTCCTCGGTCCTCGCGTTCGAGATCGCGTCGCGGGCTGCGATGCGCGAAGGGTTGAAGAAGGCCGGGGCGAAGCTTCTCGAACCGATCATGAAAGTCGAAGTCGTCACGCCGGAAGAATACACCGGCGGCGTCATCGGCGACCTGACCTCGCGTCGGGGCATGATCAACGGCCAGGACAGCCGCGGCAACGCGAACGTCATCGCCGCGATGGTGCC
>NCDS01000064.1:0-1245 GCA_002280315.1 Rhodobacterales bacterium 32-66-7
AGGACTTCAAGGGCACCTGGAAGATCGAGGAGAACGTCCGCAAGCACTTCGACTTCGTCGTCGGATGAGGGTTGCCCTCGTCACCGGTGCGGCGGGTGGCATGGGCCGGGCGATCAGCGACCGGCTTCTGGCCGACGGGTTGCATGTCATCGGCGTCGATATCGATGGCGCAGCCCTTCTGGCGATGGCGGCCGACCGGGACGGCTTCACTCCCGAGGCGGTCGACGTGACCGATCCCGACGCCATCATCGACCTCTTCGAGCGGATGACCAACCGCTTTGGCGGCGTGGACGTTCTGGTGAACAACGCCGGAACCTGCCTGATGTCGGACTTTCCCGACATCCCGGCAGCGGGACTGACCCGGCAGATGGAGGTCAACTTCCACTCCGCCTTTCACTGCTGCCAGCAGGCGGTCAAGGCGATGGCGGGCAGGCCGGGGGTGCGGAAGATCGTCAACATCTCCTCCAACGGGGCCTACAACTTCGACGTTTTTGATCCGCCGCATTATCGCGCCTCGAAGGCGGCGATGGACACGCTGACCAAGGACCTCGCCCGCCGCTATGCGCGCGACAAGATCGCGGTGAATTCGATTGCCCCGGCGATGACCGAGACGTCCCTGTTCAACGTGCTGACCGAAGACGTGCTGGCGCGGGCGATCTCGGCCATGCCGCATGGCCACGCGATGCAACCGGAGGAGATTGCGGCCTGGGTCGGGTTCCTGATCTCGAAAGCGGGGGATGTGTCGTCGGGCAATGTCATCATCCTCAACCAGGGGCGCGACGTTCGGTGACCGGGCCAAATTCCTTCGAAGGAATTTGCAAAAGTTTTCGAAAACTTTTGCGCGCAAACCGCCGATGAAAGTCACCATCCACAAGCTGTTCGACTACCTGCTGGAGACGACAGCCCAGGACCCGCCGGAATGCTTCATCGGCTTTTCCCTGTCGCGTTCTCCCCGGCTGAAGGACTTCCTTCCCGATCTTGACCCCGACCTGTCGCTGGATTGGAACGGGGTCAGCTTCCCTGGCCTGCCAGCCTTGCGGCAGCGGGTGCTCGATCAGGCCTCCCTGTCCCTTTCGCCAGACAGCGTGCTGATCACCGCCGGGGCGGCCGAGGCGAACTATCTGCTGTTCCGCCAGCTTCTGACCGCTGGCGACGAGATCATCACCGAAGCCCCCGGCTGGCCGCAGGCCGGGGTGATGGCCCGCGCGATCGGCGCGACGCTGATCGAAATCCCGCGGGATGAGG
>NCDS01000064.1:1271-11043 GCA_002280315.1 Rhodobacterales bacterium 32-66-7
GGTCCCTTGACCCCGACGCCATCGCCCGCGCCGTCACCCCGCGCACGCGGATGATCTTCCTTACCAACCCGAACAACCCGACCGGGCGGCTGATCCCTGAGGCTGACCTGCGCACCCTTGCGGCCTTGGCGGACCGGCACGGCATCTGGCTGGTGGTGGACGAGGTTTACGCAGGCCTCGAATGGGTCGGCGCAAGGCAGCCGTCGATTGCGGGGCTGACGCCGTTCGGCATCACCACCGGGTCGGTCTCGAAGGCGCTTGGTCTGCAAGGCTTGCGCACCGGCTGGATGATCTGCCAATCCGCGGGTGTCATCCGCGATGCGATGATCCTGCGCGAGAACGCTTCCGAGATCATGAACACCTTGGGCGAGCATATCGCCGAGATCGCCCTGCGCCCCGACCGCCTGACCGCCGCCCTGACCCGCGCCCGGGCTGAGGGGGCAGCGGCGCTGGACCGTCTGGACGCCTTTGTCAGCACTGAGCCCCGGCTCTCGTGGCACCGGCCCGAGGCGGGGTTGATCGGTCTCGCCCGGCTGGAAGGCGAGGATGGCGAAACCCTGTCCCGGGCACTCCTCGCAGCACCCTGGCGCACGTTTCTGCTGCCCGGATCGGCTTACGGCCTGCCCCGGCATATCCGCCTTGGGGCTGGCGGTGGCCCCGAGGCGCGGCTGGATGAGGGGCTCGCGCGGTTAAGCGCATATCTGCGACAGCCAGCGGGCTAGGCGAACTCGCTGATTCCAAAGTCGTTATCCGATAACACCCCACTGTTTTCCGCTAACGCCCCGGCGCTTTTGCCTAGCGCGCCACCGATGCCCATAACGAACAGCATCGGACCGACGCAGTCACGCTGTCGGGACAAGCCACGGAAGGAAACGACATGCTGCCCCCTGTCAAAACCGCGAAGACCACCCTGATTGCCGCCCTGACCGCTGCCGCCATCGCCGCAATTCCCGCCCCCGCCCTTGCCTGGGGCGAGCGGGAGCAGGGCTTTGTCGCCGGGATCGCGACCACCGTCATCATCAACGAAATCATCAAGAATGAGCGTAAGCGCCGCGAGGCCGCCCCCGAGGTGATCTATCTTGACACGCCGCGCCACACCACCACCACCTCGATCTACCGCACCCCGGCAGGCCGGACGTTCCAAAGCTATTCGCTGTCCGAACGGAAGGCGATCCAGCGCAACCTGCGCGCCTGGGGCTATTACTCTGGCCGGATCGACGGGTCTTTCGGGCCGGGCACCTACAACGCCGTCGTGTCCTATGCCCGGGACGAGGGCTATGCCCGCAGCCTGAATTCCACCGCAGGTGCCTATGGCGTCTACGACAGCCTGATCTTCTGATCCCGTCCCTTTCGGAAGATCACGCTCCCCGGTCCATGCCCCCTCCGGCAAGGGCCGGGGAGTGCGTTCGATCCGGTGCCAAGTCTGGTGCCAAGGATTGCCGGGCCGCCCGCGTCCAAGCTACTGTGATGCTGATGGACACGCCCGACGAGATGCTTGCGACCGCTGCCGCCCGGGGGGACCGGGCGGCCTTTGCCACCCTTGTCGGGCGGCACTACGACCGCATTCACGGCCTCGCCTGGCGCTTGACCGGCTCGAAGGCCGAGGCAGAGGATCTCGCGCAGGACATCTCTGCCGCCCTGCCCGCCAAGCTGCGGCACTGGCGGGGCGAGGCGCGGTTTACCACCTGGCTTTATCGCGTGGTCGTCAACGCGGCGCATGACCTGCGACGGCGTCAGGCGACCCGCGCCCGTGCTGCGCAAGGCTGGGGGGACTGGGAACGCGCCCGGCAGGATGAGATCACCGCCGAGGCTGCGGCGCGTGACTGGTTGGCGCAGGCGATGACCGAACTGTCGCCCGAACTGCGCGACACCGTGGCGCTCGTCCTTGGCGAAGAGCTGACGCAGGCCGAGGCGGGGCTCGTCCTCGGCCTCTCCGAAGGCACCATCGCCTGGCGCATGAGCGAGGTGAAAAAGCGCCTTCGCGCCAAAGCCAGAGAGGACGCGCGATGACCGACGATCTGGATGCTTTGGGCAAAGCCCTGCGCGCGGCACCCGTTCCCGATGCGGATGCTCGCGCCCGCGCCATCGCGCTTGCAACGGAAAATTTTGCCCGACAGCAAGCGTCGCTCCAAGGATCACCCGATCCCGCCCGTTCCAGCAAGGACCGCCACCCGCAGGCGGCCCCCCTGAACGGAGTACGCCTGATGTTGAAAACCCTGACCTCCCGCCCCGCCCTTGCTGCCACCACCTCCATCGCCGCACTGGTGATCGGGGTGGCGGTGTTCCTTCCGGTTGCCGATCTGCGCATGGGCCAGCCTGACGTTCTTACACCTGAACCCATCGCCGAAACCCGGCTTCCAGAGGCTGAGACTTCGGTCGCGAAAACCGAACCAGAGGCTGCCCCCGCCGATGCCGGAACGCTGGCGGAAAGCTCTGCCCCAGCCCCGCTGCCCCAACCCGGCGAGGCGTCTGGTGCTCTTGCCGACAGCGACGCCCGCTTGCGGTCCGAAGCGGCTGCCGACGCTGAAAGCGACGCCCTCGCCACTCTTGCGCCGGAAACCATGCTCGCCCCCCTCCCCACGGTGGATGCGCCGATCACGTTGGAACCCGATACCGAGGCCTATGCCAACGCAGACCCGAACCCGGTGAAGATCACCGCCGATGAGCCCGTCTCTACCTTTTCCATCGACGTTGACACCGCCTCCTGGGCGGTGGTGCGGTCGACGCTGAACCTCGCCCTCATGCCGACGCCGGACCAGATCCGGATCGAGGAGATGGTGAACTACTTCCCCTATGCCTACCCCACCCCGACCGCCGAGGAAGCCTTCACCTCGACCATCAGCGTGATGCCGACGCCCTGGAACCCCGGCACGCGGCTGGTGACCATCGGCATTCAGGGTGCCCTGCCCGAGGTTGCCGAGCGTCCGGCCCTGAACCTCGTGTTCCTGATCGACACCTCCGGCTCGATGGAGGACCCGTCGAAACTGCCGCTTCTGAAGCAGTCGCTGACCCTGATGCTCGCCGAACTCCGCCCCGAAGATCAGATCGCCATCGTGACCTATGCCGGTTCGGCGGGCCAGGTCCTGCCGCCCACCGCCGCCGCCGACCGCGCGACGATCCTGGCGGCACTGGACAGCCTGGCCGCCGGTGGCTCTACCGCCGGGGCGGAGGGGCTGGAACTGGCCTATCAGGTGGCCGAAGGCATGAAGTCCGATGGCGAGGTCAGCCGCATCCTTCTGGCAACCGATGGTGATTTCAACGTCGGCGTCAGCGACCCCGAGGGGTTGGAGGCTTATGTCGCGAAGCAACGCGAGACGGGGACCTATCTCTCCGTCCTGGGCTTTGGTCGCGGCAATCTGGATGACGCGGTGATGCAATCCCTGGCGCAGAACGGCAACGGCCAGGCGGCCTATATCGACACCCTCGGCGAGGCGCGGAAGGTGCTGGTCGACCAGTTGACCGGGGCGCTGTTCCCGATTGCCGACGACGTGAAGATCCAGGTCGAATGGAACCCTGCGGCGGTCGCCGAATACCGCCTGATCGGCTACGAGACCCGCGCCCTCCGGCGTGAGGATTTCAACAACGACGCCGTCGACGCGGGCGAGATTGGCGCCGGCACCCAGGTCACCGCGATCTATGAGGTGACAGCCCCGGGGTCGGATGCCCTGCTGAACGACCCCTTGCGCTACGGCACGGCGACTGCCACCGAAGCGGGGGGAGAGCTTGGCTTCCTCCGCCTGCGCTGGAAAGCCCCGGGCGAGGAGACCTCGACCCTGCGTGAGACCCCGATCACCGGGGCGGAAGGTGCCACAAGCGAGGCCCGCTTTGCCGCCGCCATCGCAGGCTTCGGCCAGCTTCTGCAAGGCTCGGTCTACCTAGGCGACTGGGGCTGGGACCAGGCGATCGACCTCGCCCTGTCGGCGCGGGGCGATGACCCCTACGGCTACCGGATCGAGGCGGTGAACCTGATGCGGCTGGCAGCGGGTCTGGACGCGAACTGATCCGCGCGACGCTCCTCGTTCGACTGCGTCTCCTCGTCGCGATGCCGCCAGCGAGGAGTGACGAAGTCATCGACGAGCGCCCCCGAGATGCAAAACGGCGCGCCCCGGAGGAGGCGCGCCGCATGGAATCACGATCCGAGTGGATCAGTTCACCGTTTCCGCCTTGCCTTCCAGGACCGGGGTCGCATCCGCCGCGCGGGCGATCTCGATCCGGCGGGGCTTCAGCGCCTCGGGCGTTTCGCGGATCAGGTCGACGTGCAACATCCCGTGTTCATGCACGGCGCCCGACACGCGGACATGATCGGCCAGGGCAAAGCGACGCTCGAACGCGCGGGTGGCGATGCCGCGGTGCAGATAGTTCCGCTCGGCCTCTTCGGTTGCCTTGCGGGCGGTGATGTGAAGATTGCCGTCCTTCACCTCGACCGTCAGCTCGTCAGGGGCGAACCCGGCGACGGCGATCGAGATGCGATAGGCATCGTCAGCGGTCTTTTCGATGTTGTAGGGCGGATAGGTCGGCTGCGCCACGTCAGCAGTCAGGACCCGATCCATCAGGTCGGCGATGCGATCAAAGCCGACGGTGGCACGGTACAAGGGGGCGAAGTCAAGGGTACGCATTGTCATCCTCCTGGAAGCGATGTCAGACGCCCCGCCTTTCTGGGGCCGGAGCAAACGGCCAGGCCCATCATGGCACCCGGCTGACCTCTAATTGGGAAAACGAGCTTCCGATTTCAAGACCCTCCTCAGGGCTTGATGAACCGCGCACCGGTGTCATCCGCACCGGTGCCGACGCCGATCCGCCGGACCTTGGGCTTGCCGGTGTCGATCACCGCCTCGCTGCTGGGTTTGCCCGCCCTGAGCCGGGCTTTCAGGCTGTCGACCAGGGCTGGCAGTTCCATCCCGAAGGCAACCGTGCCGTCGTCATCCTTGTAGCCGGACGAGATGATCGACACGATCTGCGCCCGGTAGGCCGATCGCGCCAAGACCGGCGCGCCGGAAGAACCGAAGGTCACGTCGCAATCGACCGCGATGAACCCGTCCTGCCGGCCCAGCACATGGCAAAGCTGCTGCCAGGACAGCGCCTCTTCCCGCCCTTCCGCGTAGGAGACCACGCTGACCTCATCCCCGCTGCCGGGCAGGGCGACGACGAAGGGGGCGGCGACGGTGGTCGGCACCGGCTGGGCAAGCTGCAACAGGGCGGCATCGCGCAACAGGTCTTCGACGCTGACCGGGTTCGAGGCGCCAAACCCCTCGGGCGCGACGGTGCGCAGGACCGGCACCTCGGCCAGGGCGACGCCATCCGCCAGACCGGCGCGGAAGGTCAGGCGTCCGGCATCCACCGGCGCGCCGCCGGGTTCGATCACGCAATGTGCCGCAGTGAGCACCAGGTCCGGGGCGATCAGCGCGCCGGTGCAGAAGCCGCCCCCCGCGATGTCGACGCGGCCCACGGCCTCCCAACCCCTGATCTGATCCGGGGTTTCCAGACGTCGCAAGCCCGAGTTGTCCTGGCCCAACGCAGGGGCGGCCACCGACAGGGCAAGCAGCCCAAGGCGCAGGCAGGCCCCCCTCACGGCTTGACGAACTTCGCGCCGCCCGCCTGCCCACCCGACAGGATGCGCACGCCCGAGGTGCCGGGCCGGTTTTCACCGCTTTGGGCCAGCGTCTCACGCAGGACCGCAAGCGGCGCGGCAAGGGGTACGGCAAGCGACACCTTGCGCCCGTCCACCTCGGCCTTGGCCGAGATGACCGAGACCACCCGCGCCACCCCGTCCACCACCGTGAACACCGGCGCGCCCGAAGAGCCGAAGTCGACGTTGCAGGACAGCACGAGGGTTTCCGGCCGCCCGGCCAGAACCTCGCACACCTCCTGGATCGAGGGCACCTCGGCCCGGCCCTGCGCATAGGAGACGACGCTGACGAGGTCCCCCGCCACCGGGGCGGCATCGGTCGCGAACGGCATCAGCGAGGGCAGCCTGATCGGCTGGCTCAGCCCGACAAAGGCCAGATCGGCGGTCACCTGATCCAGCGTATCCTCGACCTGAAAGCGATAGTCGGGATGCGCGAGCACAAAGCTTGCGTCGCGGTAGGCCGCCGCGCGACCGTTGCGCCACCCGGCGAAGAACTGGATCTCTTCGGCCGGAACGCGAACACCGGTGGTCTTGTCGTAAAGGCAATGCGCGGCGGTCAGGACCAGCTGCGGCTCGATCAGGACACCGGTGCAGAACCCGCTTTCGCCGATCATCAGCTTGCCGACGGCGTCCCAGCCGCGCGAATCATCCGCCGTCTGCAACCCGACAATGGCGGTGTCCTGGGCCTTGGCCGGTGGGGCGAACACCAGAAGCGCCACAAGAACGCCCGGGATCAGGTACCGCATCATGTCACTCCAACCGCGTCTTTCAGCCTAGGCATCAACTTGGGCGGATTTTTGTCGGATCACACCAAAGCCGCGGTGTCGGTCAGCGCCCTTGGCCTTGGGCCACCCGTGGCCCAATCCAGCAGCTCCACCGTATGGACCACGGGGATGCCGGTGCCCGAACCGATCTGGATCATGCAGCCGATGTTCCCGGCGGCAATCACATCGGGGGCCTTCGCCGCCAGCGTGGCCACCTTGCGCGCCTTCAGCTCTTGGCTGATCGCGGGCTGGAGGAGGTTGTAGGTCCCGGCCGATCCGCAACACAGATGGCTGTCGGCCGGTTCCACCACCGCATACCCCACCCGCTTCAACAGGTCCTTCGGCGCAGACTTGATCCCTTGGCCATGCTGGAGCGAGCAGGCCGCATGATAGGCCACCCGCAGCCCCTTGGGCGCGCCTTCGGGCAAGCCAAGCGTGAGAAGAACCTCGCTGATATCCCTGGCCAGACCCGCCACGGTTGCCGCGTCGGCGGCAAGCGGGTCGCTGCGGAACATGTGGCCGTAATCCTTGACCGTGGTGCCGCAGCCGCTGGTGTTGATCACGATCGCGTCCAGCCCGTGCAGCCGTTTCTCCTCCATCCAGGCGCGGATGTTGGCGGCGGCACTGGCGTGGGCAAGCGCCTCCTTGCCCATGTGATGCGTCAGCGCACCGCAGCATCCCGCCCCCCTGGCCACCACGACCTCACACCCGAGCCGGCGCAACAGCCGGATCGTCGCGTCGTTGATGTCGGTGTTCAGCGCCTTCTGCGCGCAGCCGGTCATCAGGGCGACCCGCATCTTCCGTTCCCCCTCGGCGGGAAACACCTGCGGGTCGTCGTTGCGGCTGACCGGCGGGATCACCTTGGGCGCCATCGCCAGCATCGCCTTCAGCCGCGCATCGGGGACCAGAAACGCAAACGGCCGCCCCAGACGGGCCGCGAACAGGGCCAGCCGAAAGCGCCCCGGATAGGGGATGATCCGCGCCAGCACCGCGCGCAGCATCCGGTCCAGGAAGGGGCGCTTGTAGGTCTTCTCGATATAGGCACGCGCCTGATCGACCAGATGCATGTAATGCACGCCCGAGGGGCAGGTGGTCATGCAGGCCAGACACGAAAGACAGCGGTCGATGTGCTTGACTGTCTTTTCATCGGCCGGGCGACCCTGCTCCAGCATGTCCTTGATCAGATAGATCCGCCCGCGCGGGCTGTCGAGTTCGTCGCCCAGCACCTGATAGGTCGGGCAGGTCGCGGTGCAGAAGCCGCAATGCACGCAGGAGCGCAGGATCTCGTTCGCCCGCGCGATGCCGGGGTCGCGCAACTGCCCGGCGGAAAACATGGTCTGCATCAGCCCGCCATCCCCTGGTTCAGAATTCCCTTCGGGTCGAACTTGGCCCGCAAGCCGGCGGAAAGGGTCTGCACCTCGGCAGCCTCAACCGGAAAGACCAGCCCGCCTTCGCCCCGCACCAGCGTCGCATGGCCGCGACCGGCGGTGGCGGCGATGACCGTCGGGCGCACCTTTGGGTCGCTTCGCAGCCAGATCAACCCGCCCGCCCAATCCCAGACCGCCTCGCCTTCGGTCCGCGCGACGATGTCGGCGGCGGCGGTCGGCATGGTTGCAATCCGCCAGACATCGCCGGGTTTCCCGACCAGAGGGGCCACATCCCGCACCTCGCGCCACAGGGTGGCACTTGCCGCCCCCTCGACCACGGTCACCGTCCCGGCAAGCAGGGCCTGCAACCGACCGCTTCGATAGGCGACCGAGCCTGCCATCCCTTCCACCCGCACCAGCGAGCGCCCCGAATGCCGCGCCGCCCCGGAAATGTCATAGGGTGACCCAAGCGCCTGTCGCAATGCCTGCAGGCCGTCCTCCTCCCCCAGGCCTTCGATGATCAGCGTCACCTCCGCCTCGGGCTGGGCCTGCAGTTTGAGGCTGACCTCGCTCAGCACACCCAGGGTGCCCCGGCTCCCGGCCAGAAGCTTGACCAGATCATAGCCGGTGACGTTCTTCATCACCCGGCCACCGTTCTTGATGACCGCCCCGGTGCCATCGACAAAGCGCACGCCAAGCAGGCTGTCGCGACACGCCCCCGACTGCACCCGGCGCGGACCGCTGGCATTGGTCGCGACCACACCGCCGATCGTCGAGACCCCGTCGCGGCCCAAAAGCGGGCGAAGGTCGGGCGGTTCAAAGGCCAGACGCTGGCGTTCGGTGGCCAAGAGCGCCTCGATCTCGGCCAGCGGTGTTCCGGCGCGGACCACCAGCGTCAATGCGCCGGGCTCGTAAAGCTCCACCCCGGTCAGACCGCCGGTCTCCAGCACCTTGCCAATGGCATGACCAATGGTCCTGGTCCCGCCGCCGCGCACCAGAAGCGGCCCGGCTGCACCGGCAATCGCCTCGGCCAGGTCCGCCTCGGTCAAAGGCCGCATGGACTGGCCTTCGACCGGCCAAAAATTTTCGACGAAAATTTTTGGCAGCTCTTATCCGGCACGACGGGTTTCCGTTACCGCCAGCGGAAACACCTTGGCGGGGTTCAACAGCCATTTCGGGTCGAACACGTCCTTGACCCGCATCTGCGCCTCCATGTCCGGGCCGGAAAACTGCACCCCCATCAGATCGCGCTTTTCGATCCCGACCCCATGCTCGCCGGTCAGACAGCCACCAACCTCGACACAGAGCTTCAGGATATCCGCCCCCATCCGCTCACAGCGTTCCAGATCGCCGGGGGTGTTCGCATCATAAAGGATCAGGGGATGCATGTTGCCGTCGCCTGCATGGAACACATTGCCAACCGGCAGCCCGTGTTCGACCGACAGCTCGCCGATCCGGCGCAGCACATGCGGCAGGCTCGATACCGGGATCGTCCCGTCGAGGCACATGTAATATCCGGCGGAGTACGTGCGGCAGGCTCGACACCGGGATCGTCCCGTCGAGGCACATGTAATCGCTGATCTTGCCCACCGCCGAAAACGCCGACTTCCGCCCCAGCCAGATGCGCTTGGCCTGCGCCTCATCCGCCGCCTCGATCAGCGCGACCGGGTTGTGGCGCGCGGCGATGGCCTTGATCCGGGTCAACTGCTCGTCGATCTCCAGATCCGAACCTTCAACCTCGATGATCAGCAGCGCCTCGCAGTCCGGATAGCCCGCCTTGGCGAAATCCTCGCAGACGCGGATCAGCATCCGGTCCATGAATTCGATCGCAACGGGCAGGATGCCGGCCTTGATGATGTCGGCGACGCATTCCCCCGCGACCTCGTTCGCGGCAAAGCCGATCAGCACCGGACGCGCACCCTCGGGCTTGGGCAGGATGCGCAGCCAGGCTTCGGTCACCACGCCCAACTGCCCTTCGGACCCGCAGATGACGCCCAGAAGGTCCAGCCCCGACG
>NCDS01000065.1 GCA_002280315.1 Rhodobacterales bacterium 32-66-7
GGTTCCGGTGACGCGCAACCTTGGACCGGAGTTTCTGATCGGCGGGCGGTATTTCCTGGGCGCTTCGGTCGAGTTGCGCGCCGACATTACCGAGCGGATCGGGCTTGTGGGCTTTGTCGATGCCGGAAGCGTCGGGCTGGACGGCTTTCTGGACGGCTTCAACGATCCGCATGCCGGGGCGGGGCTTGGGGTTCGCTATGACACCGGGCTTGGCCCCTTGCGACTGGACGTGGCCGCACCGGTCAGCGGCGATACCGGGGACGGGGTGCAGATCTACATCGGCCTGGGGCAGGCGTTCTGATGCGGCGTCTGGCACTCATCACCGCCTTGGCTTTGGCCAGCCCGGCCGCAGCGCAGGACACCTCTGGCGATGTGGGGTTTCTGACCGGGTTTCTGCAGGACAGCCTGTCTGACGCGGGGCGTACCGTCACGATCGAAGGGTTTGCGGGGGCCCTGTCCTCACGCGCGACGGTCGACCGGCTGACCATCGCCGACGACACGGGCATCTGGCTGACGGTCGACGGCATCACGCTGGACTGGAGCCGATCCTCGCTTCTGTCCGGCGCGCTGCTGGTTGAGGAGTTTTCGGCGGATCAGATCACCCTGACCCGCCTGCCCGTGACTGACGACCCCGCCCTTCCCGCGCCCGAGGCGGGCGGCTTTGCCCTGCCCGACCTGCCGGTCAGCATCGACATCGAACAGGTCTCGGCCGCGCGGATCACGCTGGGTGAGGATGTGCTGGGTCAACCGGTCGAAGGCTCGCTTTCGGCCAGTCTGCAACTGGCGGGTGGGGCCGGGCGGATGGTGCTTGACCTCTTGCGCACCGATGCCGGGCCAGCGGGGGCGATCCGGCTCGATGCCGGTTTCGACAATCAAAGCCGCGAGTTGTCGGTCGATCTGACCGCGCGCGAGGCGGAGGGCGGGATCGTGACCAGCCTCCTTCAATTGCCGGGGCTGCCTGCGGCGGACTTCAGCCTGATCGGGCGCGGCACGCTGGACGCCTTTGCCGCCGATATCACGCTGGCCACGGACGGCGCGGACCGGTTGACCGGCGAGATCACGCTTGGCACCAACGACGCCGGGGCCCAGCGGCTGGAGACGGCGCTGCAGGGCAACCTCGCCCCGCTTCTGGCCCCCGAGCAGGTGGACTTCTTCGGCACCAGTGTCGCGTTGACGCTGGCGGCGGAACGCGCTGCCGATGGTCGGGTGACGGTGGAGGATTTCGTCCTTGCGGCCCGGTCGCTGCAGCTTCAGGGCAGCGCCGCGATAGCCGCCGACGGCCTGCCGGAAAGTGTCAGCATCACGGGCGTTCTGGCCGACCCGGATGGCAGCCCGGTGCTTCTGCCCTTTGGCGGCACGACTCTGGTCGACGCGGCGCGGTTCGAGCTTCGGTCCGATCTGGCCGGAAGCGGCGATTGGCGGGGGGCCCTGTCGATTGACGGGCTCTCCGGCGACTTCGGCCGGGCCAGCCAGCTTCGCCTGTCGGGGTCCGGCGGCATCGCCCGGCTTCCGGACGGCCGAAGCCTGGACGGCACCTTCCGCATCACTGCCGCCGGGTTGACGCTGGCCGACCCCGCCCTCCAGCAGGCGCTTGGCAGGGACTTTGACGGGACCGTGACGGCGAGCTATCTGGAAGGCGATGACGCGGTGGCGCTGTCCGATCTGCGGCTGACCGGAGCGGGTCTGGACCTCTCCGGCGCGCTGATGGTTGGCGGGCCGACCGGCGGCTTTCCGGTCAGCGGCACCCTTAGGGCTGTGGCTGCGGATCTGTCCCGCTTCGCGCCCCTTGCCGATCTGCCGCTGGCCGGGCGGGGCACGGTGACGCTGACCGGCAGCGCGGGCGTGCTGTCCGGGCTGATCGACGGCACCCTTGCCCTGGCGGCCGAGGGATTGAAGGTCGGCATCACGCCGCTTGACCGGCTGCTTGCGGGGACCTCGTCACTGACGCTGTCGGTCCTGCGTGATGAAAGCGGGACGGACCTGCGGTCGCTGGACCTCGAGGCCGGACCGCTGGGGCTGGCGGCTTCGGGCAAGCTTGCCTCGGCAGGCAGCGCGCTTCGGGCCAATATCCGGCTGGCCGACCTTGGCGCCGCGCTGCCGGGCTGGGAGGGTGCGGTCAACCTTGACGCGAGCTTTGACGGCACGGCCGATCTGGGGCGGATTTCGGTGACCGGCACCGGGACCGGACTTGCCGCCGGAACCGCGCCGCTCGACCGGCTTCTGGCGGGCGAAAGCACCCTTGCTGCGCGGGTGACCCTGCGCGACGGGCGGTTGGTCGTGGACAACGCGACCCTTGCCACACCGCAGCTGTCGTTGGCCGCCGTGGGCGACCCGGCCGCAACCGACCAGACCCTGGCGGTCGAGGCGACGCTGGCCGACCTTGGCCTCCTCGTCGATGGTGTGCGCGGGCCGCTTCGGGTGGCGGGTCAGGTGGTGCAGGACAGCGCGGGGCTTGCTGTCGACCTTTCGGGTCAGGGGCCGGGCCAGGTGGATGCGACCCTTAACGGGCAGATCGCGCCTGACTTTGCGGCTGCCGATCTGGCGCTGGTCGGCTCGGGGCAGGCGGGCCTTGCAAACCTTCTCCTCGCCCCGCGCAGCATCGAGGGGCCGGTACGCTTCGACCTGGCGTTGTCGGGGCCCCTGGTCCCGGCGTCGCTGTCGGGCCGGGTCACGCTGTCCGATGGCCGACTGGTCGACCCGAACCTTGGCTTTGCGGTTGAGGGGATCGCAGCCTCCGCCGTCTTGGGGCGTGGTCGTGCGGCGGTGGACGCGACCGCGCTTCTGTCCACCGGCGGATCGCTTCGGCTGGAGGGGCCGGTCAGCCTGTCGCCACCCTTCGATGCCGATCTGTCGATCGCGCTGGACGGTCTGCGGCTTTTTGACCCCGAGCTTTACGATGCGACGGCCAGCGGTTCGGTGCAGGTTGCAGGCCCCCTGACCGGAGGGGCGAGCGTCAGCGGCAGCGTGGTCCTGGCCGAGGCCGAGCTTCGCGTGCCCGACAGCACGATAGCCGGAGCCGGCAGCATTCCCGAGATCATTCATCTGGCGGAACCGGCCGACGTGCGCCGCACCCGCGTGCGTGCGGGTCTTCTCGAAACCGATGCCGGAAGCCCGGGCAGCGGGTCGGGGGCGGCCTTCGGGCTCGACCTGACGATCTCCGCCCCGAACCGGGTCTTCCTGCGCGGGCGGGGGCTAGATGCCGAGCTTGGCGGCGAGATCCGGCTGACCGGTACCACCGCCGACATCGTGCCCTTCGGCGCGTTCAGCCTGATCCGGGGGCGGCTTGATATTCTGGGGCGGCGGCTGGTGCTAAGCCAGGCCGATCTGGCGCTGGAGGGCAGCTTCGTGCCGGTTCTGACGATCTCGGCCAGCACCGAAAGCGACGGCATCACCAGCTTTGTCCGGATCGAGGGGGCGGCCGATGATCCGGCGGTCACCTTCACCTCCACCCCCGAACTGCCGCAGGAGGATGTCATCGCCCGGCTACTGTTCGATCGCGGACTGGAAAGCATCACGGTCTTCCAGGCGGTGCAGTTGGCCAATGCCGTCGCGGTCCTTGCCGGGCGAAGTGGCGTCGGAATCATCAACCGGCTTCGCACCGGCTTCGGCTTCGATGACCTTGACGTGACCACCGCCGAAGACGGCTCCACCGCGCTGACCGTGGGCAAATACCTGACCGAGAACATTTATACCGAGGTTGAGGTCGGGCAGGCCGGGCAAAGCCGGATCAACCTCAACCTCGATGTCCGGCCAGGGGTGACCGTGAAGGGCCGCGTCGGCGATGACGGAGAGACCGGCCTCGGGATCTTTGTCGAAGGCGACTACTAGGGCTTAGTCGACCACACGTTCGAACAGGATCAGCCCGGCAAGACCGCTGGTCGACTGCACCGAGCGGCGGACCTTGGCACCCTCGATCCAGTATTCGCTGCTGATCGACCCCTGCGGGCGGGCGCAGTCTTCGCGGACATGGGTGACGGCGTGGTCGCGTTCCACCACGGTGATCGTCGTGCGGCCGATGACGGTGACGGTGCAGTCATAGGTCCGGCGCGACACCTGATCATCGGCACCCAGAAAGAAGTACCGCCGCGGGTAGGTGGCACCGTTCTGCAAAAGCTGCGCCACGGTCGGAGCATCGGCAGACAAGAGGTCCGGCCCAAGGCCCCGGGTCTGGATCAGCACGCCGTCCCGCAGGCTGAACGTCGTGCCGTCGGTGGTCGTCCAGGTCTGGACGCTGCCCTTGGTGTCGGACAGCGTGAGGAATACATCCGCCGCCCGAAGCTCGATGACCGCGCGCAGGATCGGGGTATTGTATGCCTCGATCTCAGCCCGGCTGACCGCTTTTGGCGCAGTGGCGGTGGCTTGCGCCCGCTTGGCCTTGACCTGGGCGACGCTGGCCTGGGCAAGCGTGCCGACCGTCGCCATCATCGGCGACAATTGCGCCTTGCCGCAGCCCGCAACCAGCGCGCATGCGACCAGAGCCGCAGACAGTCGCGCCCAATTCCTCACCGCCAGACCCTGCCCCATTCGGGATCAAGCGCCTCGGTATGGTAGTCGCGGACCGACTCGTAAAGCCGACCGTCGACATTGAGCCGCGCCCCGCCATCGCCGCTGTTGGGACGCAAGGTGGTGCCGAAGGTCTGCTTGGTCTGATTGCCGACCGCCCAGTTCAGCGGCACCGAGAAGCGGACACCCTTGTCGAACGTCCCTTCGCCGAAATCCGTGCCGCTGGCGTCGGTCACGGTGGCAAAGGCCCCGATCCGCCAGCCGTTCACGAAAATCCGGTCGATGGAGACTGTCGCCCCGAAATCGCCAGCCAGATAGCGACCGACATCAAGCTGGCCCAGATAGCCGTTGCCGAAGTCGTAATAGGCCGAGACATACCCGGTCACAACGTCATAGTCGTATTCGTCGACGCCGAAGAAGCCGTCGGTGTCGCGCTGGAGGGTGTAGTTCAGCTCCACCCCAAGGGCGAGCGGGTTGTCCACCCGCTTCCACAGGATCTCACCGGAGACACCGGCATGCATCCGCTCCAGATAGCCGACGGTAAAGCGGGAATAGACATCGGCGGCAGGGCGGGCGTACCAGGCCAGCGTCAGCTCTTCAAGCGCGGGGTTGCCGAACTTGGCATAGCGCGCCCCGTCCGAGCGGACCGGTTGCAGCGTCGACCCGGAGGCATCGCCCGAATAATCGACGTTGCCAAAGAGGCGACCGTAGATCGAACCCTTCAGCACCAGTCCCGGGCGGAGGATGTAATTCGCCGACAGTCGCGCCCCGACCTCGGCCTGCGCGGGTTGCGGAACCCGCAGCGCCGGTTTCAGACCCCAGCTGAAATCCGGATAGGGATCGCTGTCAGTGATCGCGCTGACCGGAGCCTTGCCGGCATCGGTGACGGTCACCCGCTCGCGCAGAAGGGTGGAGTTGTCGGCCACATATTCCAGCTCTTCGAGGTCGCTGCGCCGGATCGTCACCTTGGAGGCGCCGATGCCGTTCACGACGGGCACGATCTCGAACACCTCGACCGAGGCGGGCATGACATGCGTCAGCGCCCGCGCGGTGCGGCCGATGGCTTGTGAGCCGGCGTCGATCCGGTTGTTGCGGATCCGGATCTGCACGGTCGTCGCGGTATAGGACAGGCTGTCGATCACGATGCCGTCGACCGCAAGCCGCTTGGCCAGATTGTTCTGCAGCAAGGGCGCTGCATCGGGTTGGGTGACCCAGCCGCCGTCATAAGCCTCGGGGTCGGCGGATCGGGTCGGGCGCAGTTTCACCGGCATCGGAGCCGCGCCCATCACGCCACCGGTGACCCGGGTCTTCGGATCAAGGACGAGGTGCAGCGCAAAGCCGATTTCGGTGCCGTGGACATAGTAAAGGCCGTAGCGGGCGTTCGGGCCCTTCTGATACTCCAGCCCGAAGTTGAACGGCGAGGCGCGGTCGATGATCCCACGCTCATCATCCTCAAGCGTGTAGGCATCGGAAGAGTATTCGCCCTTGACGGTCAGGGTGTCGGTCACCTTGACCTCGACCCCGCCGAAGACGGCAGCATCGCCCTTGAACCATTGATCGACGTTCGGCCTGCCGACAGTCCCCGCCTCGGGCCGGTCGCCAAAGGGCGAGCCGATCGATTCGTAGCTGCCGAAGCGACCCCAACCCAGACCGGCCGTCACCTTGATCTTTTCGCCCAGAGATTTGGTCGCGGCGATGTATTCGGCGGAATAGGCGTTCTCACCGGTGAAGTCGTTGATCCCGATGGTCACGGCGGGCAGGACCTTGCCTTCCTTCAGGATCAGGTAGCGCAGGTCCAGGCTTTGGTCGTTGATCTTGCTGTCGCCGGGGATCAGCGTGTCCCAGTTGCGCCACGTCTGGAATCGGTACGATCCTGAAATCCGCTCGCTGAACTGAAAGCTGAGCGTGGTGCGCGTGATCGGACCGACATTGCCGACGCTGAAAGAGAATGTGCCGCTGTCCTGCGCCTCACCCGAGGGCATGTCGATCAACCCGGTCGTCCCGGAGATATTGAGCGACGGCGTCATTTCGGCAACGGCAGGCGTTCCGCACAACAGGGTTGTGCAGGCAAGCCTGGCAAGCAAGTGGCGCGACGGCAGCAGCATGATCATGACACCCGAAATTCCTCGACAGTCTATGCGAAGATGTGCGCCGAAGAGCAAGACCTATCGGGTTTGGCCCCGATCAATCCGCCCGAGGTATGGCTTCACGGCACGTCTTCCTCAAGTTTCAGGCGCAGTTGTCGCAGGACCGGCAAGACGGCGCGAACCCGCTCGCCGCCCAGCGCCTGCACCACCTCGGCAATCAGGGGCACCACGGTCGCAACCGCCGAATCGCGGGCGGCCCGTCCTGCCGGGCTGATCGCCACGAACTTGCGTCGGGCATCCTCCCAATCGGGGCGGATGTGGATGTGACCGGCCCATTCCAGCCGGGCAAGGGTATTGGTCATCGCCCCCCGTGTCACATGAAACGACCGGGCCAGCTGCGCCGGGGTCCGTTCGTCATTGATCCGCGCGAGGTGGTTGAGGACGGCGAAATGCGACAGCTGCATGCCCTTGGGCAGGACCTTCGACATGCGGTTGCGGGCCAGTTGGTCGGCGGCAAAAAGCTCACCGAACAGGGCAACCGCGATGTCGTCGGTGCGGTCCTGGCTCATGGCCCGGTGTAGTCCCGGTCGTGGGTAAGAGAGGGGACCCGGAACCGCGCCGATGAGACCTGCGTCAGGTCAAGATCGACCAGCGTGACGCCCGGATCGGTGCCGCCGTCCGCCAGAACCGCACCCCAGGGGCTGACCGCAAGGGAATGGCCATGCGTCCGCCGCCCCGTGCCGCCTTGTTCGGGATGAAAGCCGGTCTGCGCCGGGGCGAGGATAAAGGCCCCCGTCTCGATCGCCCGGGCGCGGAGGAGCGTTTCCCAATGTGCCGCCCCGGTGATGTGGTTGAAGGCGGCAGGAACCGTGATGATCCCGGCCCCGGCCTGCGCCAGCCTGCGGTAAAGCTGGGGAAACCGCAGGTCATAGCAGATGGTCATGCCCAGCTTGGCGAACGGCATACCTGCCATGACCGCGCGATCCCCCGGCCGGTAGCCCGCGCTTTCGCGGTAGACCTCGGTCTCCGAGACGTTGACGTCGAACATGTGGATCTTGTCGTAGCGCGCGGTGATAGCGCCCGCAGGGTCGATCAGGAACGACCGGTTGGCGAACCGGCCATCGTCATCCGTCGTCAACAGCCCGAGGGAGCCGATCAGCAACCAGACGCCCGCAGCCTTCGCCTCATCCCGCAGGGTGGCAAGGGTCGGATCCTCGCCCTCATGCCGGAAGACCGCGCGCTGATGGTCGCGGCTGGAGGAGAGGCCGTTCGTCAACTCGGGCGTCAGGATGAACCCGGCACCGGCCTTCGCCGCCTGCCGCAGGTACGCCACGGTCTGCGGCAGGTTTGCCGCCGGATCGTCGCTGACCGTCAGTTGCAGCAGCCCCGCCCGCATCACCCGGCCAGCAGCGGGTCAAGCTTGCCCGCGTGATCGAGCGCATGAAGGTCGTCCGACCCGCCGACATGCACCGATCCGACAAAGATCTGCGGCACCGTGCGGCGGCCGTTCGCCCGCCGGGTCATCGCGTCGCGCAAGCCGGGGTCGCGACCGACATCGATCTCGGTGAAAGCCACGCCTTTGCGGGTCAGAAGCCGCTTGGCGGCGTGGCAATAGGGGCAGGATTGGGTGGTATAGATCTCGACCGGGCGCATGGGTCCATCCTTGGTTGCGGCCCCGATCATACGGGATCAATCGTCTTTCGCAACGCGTGCCAGCGACAGCACGCTGACCGACTGCGCCCGCGCGGCGAAAAGCACCTCGGTCGCGGCGGCGAAGGTGGCACCCGAAGTCATCACATCGTCGACCAGCAGGATATCGCGATCCTCGATCTGGGGCAGGTGGCGCTTCGGCACCCGGAACGCGCCGTCAAGGTTGGCAAAGCGACCATCGCGGGTCCGTCCATCCTGCGAGCCGGTGGGACGCTGACGGACCAGCAGGTCCGGGCAATGCGTCAGCCCCGCCGCCCGTGCCACCTGCCGCGACAACAGCGCCGACTGGTTGTAGCGCCGCCGGAATAGCCGTATCCAGTGCAGCGGGATCGGCACCACGAGCATGCCCTTCCGCAGGATCGGTGTGGCGGCCTGCATCAGCCAGGCACCCGCCGGACGCGCAAGGTCCATCCGGTCGCCATGCTTCAGCGCCAGAACCAGCTTGCGGCCGTTGTCGCGGTACATCAGCGCCGCGCGCCCCTGCCCCCAGGGCCTTGCGATGGTGATGCAGTCATCACAGATCGCCCGCTCCCCCCGGTCCATTCCGGGAAGCGGCAGGCCGCATTGGTCGCAGACGAGGCCGCCGATGAACGGCGTCTCCCGCCAGCAATCGCCACACAGACCGAAGTCGGTGGTCACCGGGGCCGCGCAACTGATGCATTGCGGCGGGTAGAGGAGTTGCAGCACCGCTTGCATTCGAACGCCCTCTCCCTACCTTGCGGGCGATGAACGCGCCCCTGACCGACCTTGCCGCCCTGACCCGCCAGCGTGACCGCGCCCGCCGCCTGCCCGGCCATGACGCGGCGCTGTTTGCGCACCGCCTTGCGCTCGCCGATGTGCAGGAAAGACTGATCGAGGTTAACAGAACCTTTACAGCCCCCGCGATTGTCACCGGTTTTCCCGATCTCTGGCGCGATCTGGCGACCCCGTCGGGCAACTCGTGCAATGCCGCCGCGCCTTGCGGCCGGATGGGCTGTTCATCGCGGTCTTCCCGGGCGGACGCAGCCTGCATGAGCTGCGCTCGGCCCTGGCCGAGGCGGAGAGTGCGGTCACCGGTGGCCTTTCCCCCCGTGTCCTGCCAATGGGCGAGATCCGTGAGCTTGGCGGGTTGATGCAGCGCGCCGGCTTCGCCCTGCCGGTGGCCGACAGCGTGACCCAGACGGTGGAGTATCCGGGCTTTCCTGCCCTCCTGCACGACCTGCGCGCGATGGGCGAGGCGAATGCCCTTGCCGCACGGCCGCGCCATTTCACCCGCCGCGCGATCCTGAACGCAGCCGGGGCGATCTACCGGCAGAACTTCACCCTTCCGACCGGGCGCGTGCAGGCGACGCTCGACCTCGTCTTCCTGACCGGCTGGGCCCCGCATGACAGCCAGCAAAAGCCCTTGCGCCCCGGCAGCGCGCAGCAGCGACTGGCCGATGCGCTGGGCGCGGTCGAGGAACCATTGCCAAAGGGCAGTTGACCCGCGCGTTCCAGCCTATATGTCCCCAACCTGGACCTGCGA
>NCDS01000066.1 GCA_002280315.1 Rhodobacterales bacterium 32-66-7
TCTCGCCATCGCGCCCGACCACGCTTACTGCGCCGATGCTGCGCGTTCCGTTGCAGGGTTTGCCGAAGAAGGGCAGCGGCGTCCGGATGAGAAACGCCATGATCTCGGGCGGGGACCGCAGCACTTCGCAGGCCGAGTGCAACCGCCCGACCGCCGCCACCGCCCGCGTGCCCGCCACCGCTACTCCAGAGCGGGTCAGCACCTGGTCGACAAGGAGCTTGTTGCCGAAAAATCCGCCAAGCAGGGGCGTCAGCACTTTGTTCATGGCAAGCATGACCGTGTCGCCCAGGAATTCATCCCGCTCAACCTTCGTCTTCCCGGGAACATGGGCCCCATAAAGGAAGTAGTCTTCCAGGGACAGGCGCTGCCGTCCGGTGCCAAGCCGCAGAATTTCGGCACCTATCGTGGTAGAAGAAACATTGCGTGCCGCTGCCGCCGCAGCGATTGCCCCGACAACGGCGACCGGTCGCTTCGGCACCCTGGTCTTGAAGATTTCTGACACCGGCAAGCACCCCGCGCCGTCAGGACATCCAACGCCGTTTCGGAAAACTGAACCCCGGCTCAGGCCAGATACTGCCCGCCGTTCGCGGTGATGGTCGACCCGGTGATGAACCCGGCCTCGTCGCTGGCAAGGAAGACCGCGATGCGGGCGATCTCCTCCGGCTCACCCAGGCGGCCGACGGGGATTTGCGGAATGATCCGCTCGGCCAGGACCTTTTCGTCGATGGCGCGGACCATTTCGGTGCCGATATAGCCCGGGCAGATCACGTTCACCGTGATCCCCGCCCGCGCGCCTTCCTGTGCGAGCGCTTTGGTAAAGCCGATGTCCCCGGCCTTGGCGGCAGAGTAGTTCGCCTGGCCCGCCTGCCCCTTTTGCCCGTTGATCGACGAGATGCTGATCACCCGCCCGAACTTGCGGTCGCGCATCCCGGTCCAAAGCGGATGGGTCATGTTGAACAGGCCGGAAAGGTTGGTGTCGATCACCTCTTTCCACTGCTCGGGCGTCATCTTGTGGAACATCGCGTCGCGGGTGATTCCGGCGTTGTTGACCAGAACGTCGATCGGGCCAACCTCGCCCTCGACCCTGGCGATCCCGGCGGCGCAGGCGGCGTAATCGGCAACCGACCATCTGAACGCCGCAATCCCGGTTTCGGCGGTGAAGGCCGCCGCCGCCGCGTCATTGCCGGCGTAATTCGCCGCCACCTTGTAGCCCGCCGCCTGGAGCGCGACCGAGATCGCAGCCCCGATGCCCCGTGTGCCGCCGGTGACCAATGCAACCCGTGCCATGAACATCCCCCTCCCGTGGTATGCTTTTGTATGCTTTGTAATTGTGGTACCGAAACGCGACCAGACGCGCAAGATTATTGCGCGCCTGGATCGATTTCATAGCGGAAGGCTTCAGCGCTCCAGGCACATGGCGACACCCATGCCGCCGCCGATGCACAGCGTCGCGAGGCCCTTCTTCGCGCCGCGACGGCCCATCTCGAACAAAAGCGTGTTCAGGATACGGGCACCCGAGGCGCCGATCGGGTGGCCGATCGCAATCGCGCCGCCGTTCACGTTCACGATCGCCGGGTCCCAGCCCATGTCCTTGTTGACCGCACAGGCCTGGGCGGCAAACGCCTCATTCGCCTCCACCAAGTCCAGATCACCGACCTTCCAACCCGCCTTCGCCAAAGCCTTCCGGCTGGCGTGGATCGGGCCGACACCCATGATCGCCGGATCAAGCCCCGCTGTCGCGTAAGACGCGATCCGGGCGAGCGGGGTCAGCCCGCGCTTGGCCGCCTCATCCGCCGTCATCAGAAGGACCGCCGCCGCGCCGTCGTTCAAACCGCTGGCGTTCGCGGCAGTGACCGAGCCGTCCTTGGTAAAGGCCGGGCGCAGTTTCTGCATGCTTTCCAGCGTGGCCCCATGGCGGATGTATTCGTCCTGATCGACCACAATATCGCCCTTGCGGGTCTTTACCGTGAAACCGATGATCTCATCCTTGAACTTGCCCGCCTTCTGCGCGGCTTCGGCCTTCTGCTGGCTGGCCAGCGCGAATTCGTCCTGCATATCGCGGCTGATCTGCCACTGGTTGGCGACGTTTTCCGCCGTCTGGCCCATGTGATAGCCGTTGAACGCGTCCCACAGGCCGTCCTTGATCATGCTGTCGATGAAGTTTAGGTCGCCCATCTTCTGCCCGGCCCGCAGGTGGGCGACATGGGGCGACAGGCTCATGCTTTCCTGGCCACCGGCGATGATGATGTTCGCGTCGCCCAGTTGCACATGCTGGGCCCCAAGCGCCACCGCGCGCAGGCCCGAGCCGCAGACCTGGTTCAACCCCCAGGCGCTGGACTCCTTTGGCAGGCCCGCCTTGATATGCGCCTGCCGCGCCGGGTTCTGGCCTTGTCCGGCGGTGAGGACCTGACCCAGGATCGTCTCTTCAACCTCGGCCTTGTCGACACCGGCGCGGGCAAGGACACCCTCGATCACCGCAGCGCCAAGGTCATGCGCCGGGGTCGCCGCGAACGATCCGTTGAAACTTCCCACTGCGGTGCGGCCCGCAGCCACGATTACGACATTGGTCATCTGGTCTCTCTCCCGTTGAGCCGGACGGCACGAGGGGGTTCGCACCGATGCCCCATTGGCGTAGCCGGGACAGGCAACATCCGCAAGAATGTTGGCGCAACCGGCCCGGGACTACTTCGCTGCGCTGGGCGGTTGCAGGTTGGGCCTGCCATGGCGGAAGGCGCGGAAATCGGGGGTCACGGTGGGCGCGCCGAACAGGTAGCCCTGCGGACAGCCCACCCCGGCCTCACGCAGCCAGTTCGCCTCCCCCTCCGTCTCGACTGCTTCGGCGACGACATACATCTCCATCTCGCCAGCCAGAGCGATTGCGGCGCGGGTGATCATCTGTTGCGCGGGGGATTGGTCAACCTCACGCACCAGGGCACCGTCGATCTTGGCAATCTCGAACCGCAGGTCGCGCAAGAGGCGGAGAGAGGTCACACCCGCCCCGAAATCATCCAGCGCAAAGACGATGCCATGGTCGCGCATTTCGGCCATGAAGGGGGTCAGCACATCGGGGACCTGCAACGCCGACGCCTCGTTAATCTCAAGGATCAGGTTGTGGCCCAGCTTCGGCGTCTCGCGCAGCGCCTTGCGCAGAATGGCTATCCACGGCTGATAGCCGACCGACCGCGCCGACATGTTGACCGAGAGCCGGATCTGCGGATTGCGCTGCATCGCCATCAGCCCCATCTGCAACGCGGCGCAATCGATGGCCCGGCCAAGTTCGCGCTGTTCGACGGCGGCCATGAAATCGCGCGCGGGAATCACCTGATCACGCGGGTTCAGAAGCCGGATGAAGCCTTCGAAGAAGCCGATCACCGCCGGGTCGGCCGCATAGACGGCGGGCTGGAACGCCAGCCGCATCCGCCGTTCCTTGAGCGCGAGTGTCACCAGTGACAGCGTTTCCCGGTCCTGCGCCGAAATCGCCGCATCGAGCGGGCTGGCCAGCGCCGGGTCACGGTCGAACTTCGACAGCTTGGTTTCCTTCATGAACGCCATGCCCGCCCCCTTGCGCTACATCCATCGAACCCTAGCGGCACAATCGTAAACGCTGGCCTAAGCTTCGACTTTCGCTCAAATTGTTGGTATCTGACCGGAAGGACGCGCGATGACCGACCCCGACGGACGCTGCCCCTGGTGCGGCACCGACCCGCTTTACGTGCAGTATCACGACACGGAATGGGGCCGACCGGAGCGTGATCCGAAGCGGCTTTTCGAACTTCTGATGCTGGAGGGCTTTCAGGCCGGCCTTTCGTGGCTGACCATCCTGCGGCGGCGTGAGGGGTTTCGCCGGGCCTTCGCCGGGTTTGACCCCGAAACGCTCGCCACCTGGGGCGAGGCCAAGGTGACGCGGCTTCTGGCCGACCCCGGCATCATCCGCCATCGCGGCAAGATCGAAGGCACCCTGCGCGGCGCAAGGGCCTGGCTCGAGATCGAGGCGGAGATGGGGTTTTCAACCTTCCTCTGGGGCTTTGTCGATGGGGAAACCCTGGACAACCGGCCGATGACCATGGCCGACATCCCGGCGCAGACGGTGCAGTCCGCTGCCCTGTCGAAGGCGCTGAAAGCACGGGGTTTCGCCTTTGTCGGGCCGACGATCAGCTATGCCTTCCTGCAGGCGGCGGGGCTGGTGAACGACCATCTTGCCCTGTGCCCGGCCCGCAACAGACCCTTGGACTTTCCGGGTCCAGCCGCCATATAGGGCAAAACTGCAAAGAGAGATATCATGCTTGGCCTCGACTCCTCTCCCCCCGCCGAACCGCTGATCAAGGACGCCACCGAAGCCAGCTTCATGGCCGACGTGATCGACGCCAGCCGCGAGATTCCGGTGATCGTCGACTTCTGGGCCACCTGGTGCGGGCCGTGCAAGACCCTTGGCCCGATGCTCGAGGCTGCGGTGACCGCGGCCAAAGGCAAGGTGCGGATGGTCAAGGTCGATGTCGACAAGGCCCAGCGCATCGCGGCGCAGTTGCGCATCCAGTCGATTCCGACGGTCTATGCCTTCTGGCAGGGCCAGCCGGTTGACGGGTTTCAGGGCGCGGTTCCGGCGTCCGAGGTGAAGGCCTTCGTCGACCGGGTCGGCGCGCTTGCGGGGGACGGTGGTCTGGCCGAGGCGATCACCGCGGCCGAAGAGATGCTGGCCGAAGGCGCTGCCGTCGATGCCGCCGAAACCTTCGCCGCCATTCTGGGCGAGGAACCGGAGAATGCGGTGGCCTATGCCGGCCTCGTCCGGTCGCATCTGGCGCTGGGCAATCTCGATCAGGCCGAGGCGTTTCTGACCGCCGCCCCAGACAAGATCACGAAATCAAAAGAGCTTGACGCCGCCCGCGCGCAACTGGAACTGGCCCGCCAGGCCGCCAACGCAGGCCCCGAGGCGGACCTGCGCGCCGCGGTCGAGGCGAATCCGAACGACCATCAGGCGCGGTTCGACCTCGCTGCTGCGCTTCTGGCCGCCGGGAATCCGGGCGAGGCGGTGGACCAGCTGCTGGACCTCTTCCGCCGCGACCGGGAGTGGAATGACGGTGCCGCCAAGGCGCAGCTGATGATCATCTTCGAGGCGCTGAAACCGCAGGACCCGATTGTCCTGTCCGGTCGCCGCCGCCTGTCGTCGATGATATTTGCCTGACCTCAAACCCGGGCTACCTAAACCCACATGAAATACCCAGCCGACCTTCCCGAGACGATCCCCGTGTTTCCGCTGGCCGGGGCGCTCATGCTGCCCCGCACGCGGTTGCCGCTCCATATCTTCGAGCCGCGCTATCTGGCGATGGTGGAAGAGTGTCTGAAGACCCAGCACCGGCTGATCGGCATGATCCAGCCGCGCGACACCCCGGCTTCGGGCAACCGTCCGGCGGAAAAGCGGTTGCAGGCCATCGGCTGCGCGGGTCGGCTGACCGGATTTTCCGAGACGGAGGATGGGCGTTACATGATCACCCTCTCCGGCATCTCGCGGTTCCGGGTGAAGGAGGAGGTGCAGGGGTTCACCCCCTACCGCCGCTGCACCGTCGACTGGGCCCCGTTCGGCCGTGACCTTGGCGCGGGGGAGGATGACCCCGGTTTCAAGCGGGATGAGTTCATGGCGGTCCTGGGCCGCTATTTCACCAAGCTCAACCTCTCCACCGACTGGGGCAGCCTGAAAGAGGCGGATCCGGAGCTGCTGATCAACTCGCTGTCGATGCTGTGCCCCTTCGGTCCCGAAGACAAACAGGCGCTGCTGGAGGCCCCGACGCTGGTCACGCGGCGTGAGACTTTGGTGACATTGATCGAATTCGCCCTCCACAGCGGCGACGCCGATACCCTGCAATGACCGCCGCCTTCGACCGCCGCATGCTGGAGGCGCTGGTCTGTCCGGTCACCAATGCCGTCTTAAGCTATGATGCCGAGCGGCAGGAACTGATCTCGAAGGCCGCGCATCTGGCATTCCCGATCCGCCAGGGGATTCCGGTGATGCTGGTCAGCGAAGCACGCGAACTCGACTGACCGTCCTTATCCCCGCGACTGGCGCTGGAAAGCGCGCTTCAAAAGGTCAAGCTCGGCACGCAACAGACCGATCTCGGCGCGAAGGTCGTCGTCCAGCGGTGACCCGGCCATGATCGTGACCTTCGCCAGAACCGTCTCGCCCGAATGCAGAAGGACGGTTTGGACCCCATCGCTCAGCACCGTTGCCGGAAGCGCCAGCCGCACGGCGAAGCTGCCGGGCTGACCGGCAAGGGGGGCGACTTCGGCCTCGGCGATGACTGCGCCATCCAGGCTGGCGCTGATCGGGATGATGTCGGAGGATCCGGTCAGCACCCCCTCCCAGCGGCCAGCGGAAAGGCTGGTCTGGGTCAGCGACAGGGGTGATGCAGCGGTCATGCGACCCTCACAATTCGGCGCGCGGACGGCGGCTGACCACCACATCGCGCAAGGTGACCCGGGTCATCGCCGGGTCGTTGAAGATGAGATCAAGCCACGCCTTGGTCACGGGGCGCTGGCCAAGACCCGCATAGGCGAGGTCGAAGGCGGCCACGGTCAGGCCGGATGCCATCGTCGGCAAGGCGCTGACGACCTGCGCCACGTTCGGCCCGTGCTGCAGGTTAAGGCGGGCAAAGGCGGGCAGGCTCACGTCGCTTTCGATCACCACCTGCACCTCGATCAGATGGCGAAGGGTCAGACCGGACACCGCCGGTTCCGGCAAGGTCAGCGCCAGCGACAGGAACGAGCCCTGAAAGCCGAACACGTCCAGCGATAGGCCAAAGGGCGCGCGATCCGCCTCGCCCCTGTTGCGGGTCTGGCGCAGGGCAATCTCGCCCAGCGGGCAGTCGTGGTAGAGGGCAAGATCGTCACTGACGGCGGTTCGCGCGCCGGTGGCGATCACCCCAGCCTCGCGACACGCGCGTCGCCAGACATCCGGCCGCCAGACCCAGTCGGTGCCAAGGGCCATGCGCGGCAGCGCTGCCACCGGACCCAGACGCGCCTCGGCGGCCTGCAGCACCCGGTCGATCTGCCGCCGCATCGCCTTGGCCTCACCCCGCAGGCGGTGCAGCGGTGCCAGTTCGATCCCCGACACCGCCTCGGCCTGTGCCGCCCAATGCTGCGCCGCCCGGCGCAGGTGCCAGCGGTTGATCAGCGTGCCGATCCGGCCTGCCATGCCGTTGACCTATTGGTCCATGTAGACGTGGCTTTCGCCCCTGGCCCCGGGATGGGTGACCGCCCCCCAGCGGGCACCCCCCACCAGCCGGGTGAACTTGTAGATCGCGCCCGAGGTATAGGCGGTCTTGCGCGGACCCTTCCACTCGGCCTTCCGCGCCGCCAGTTCGGCATCGGTCAGTGCGACGGAAAGCTCACCCGTTAGGGCGTTGAGGGTAATGACATCCCCGGTTTTGAGCAAAGCTATCGGGCCGCCATGCGCCGCCTCCGGTCCGACATGGCCGACGCAGAACCCGCGTGTGGCACCACTGAACCGACCGTCGGTGATCAGCGCCACCTTCTTGCCCATCCCCTGACCCGACAGGGCGGCGGTGGTCGACAGCATCTCGCGCATTCCAGGTCCGCCTGCGGGGCCTTCGTTGCGGATGACCAGAACCTCACCCTCCTGGTAGGCGCGGCTCTTCACCGCCTCGAACGCGTCTTCCTCACATTCGAAGACGCGGGCCGGGCCGGTGAAGACCTGCTCGGCCTCGCTCATCCCGGCGACCTTCACGATGGCCCCATCGGGCGCAAGGTTGCCCTTCAACGAAACCACACCGCCCGTCTTGGTGATGGGTGAGCCGATGTGATAGATCACCCGACCGTCCGCCTCACCCGTGATCTCCTCCAGGCTTTCGCCCAGGGTCTTGCCAGAGGCGGTCATGCAATCGAGGTGCAAAAGCCCCTCTTTCGCCAGTTCCTTCATCACCACGGCCACGCCGCCCACCTCGTGCAGGTCCTTGGCGACGTACTTCCCGCCTGGCCGGAGGTCGACGAAATAGGGCGTGTCCTTCATGCAGGCGGCGACGTCGAAAAGGTCGAAGTCGATCCCCGCCTCGTTCGCCAAGGCAGGCAGGTGCAAGGCGGCGTTGGTCGAGCCACCGGTGCAGCCCACCACCCGCGCGGCGTTCTGCAGCGATTTCAGCGTCACGATATCCCGCGCGCGGATGTTCTTTTCGATCAGGTGCATGACGGCCACGCCCGAGGCCTCACCATACTGGTCGCGGGACTCGTAGGGCGCGGGGGCGCTGGAGGAATTCAGCAGCGCCAGACCGATCGCCGAAACGCCACACAACAGCGCCACGCGCTGCTTGCCTTGAATACGAGACACCCCTCTGTCCTTCCCTGTTGCGTCTCCGCCCGCTGCTCCCCAGCCGATGCGGATGACGTCTCCCCGACGAGCCTTGACGGTCTTCGCCGTCCGTCAGGCCTATATGCCCGCCGCGCCTTATGCCGCATCGATGACCATGGCGGCACACCTCGGTCTCGACATGAACGACTATTGGAAGCCCACGGCCCGCAGCTATTTCGCCCGTGTCACCAAAGGGCAGATACTCGCCGCCGTGCGCGAAGCCGTCAGCGATGAAGCGGCCAACCGCCTGACCAAGCTGAAAAAGCCCGAAATGGCCGAAGCCGCCGAGCAGCTGGTGGCCGGAACGCGTTGGCTTCCGATGTGCCTACGCACGCCCAACCTGCCTGACGAGGCAACGGCGGCGGAGCCGCCGCTTGCCTTGCCAGCGCCTGAGGCTTCGCTTGAGGGGCCTGAGGATCAGGCGATTCTGACCGCCGCCGCTGAGTAGGGGGGACCGGGGCCGCTTTGCGGTCCCGGTCTTTTCAATTGCGTCCCGCGCCTGTGGCGCGGGGCTTTTTTTGTTCGTGCCGCGCCGGAAAAGCCCTTTGACGTTCGCCGCAGGGCTCGCTTTGGCGTGTTGCTTGGTCTGCGGTCAGGTCCACATCTGATGTGCCTGTCGCCATCGTGACGGGCGAACAGGCTGGCAGAGATCGGGGCGACGAATCCGGATCGACCCGCGTCAATGTGGAGGAACTCGCGGCTGGTTTCGGCGGTGCGCGCCCAATCCGCGCCGATCTCCGCCGCACCCGGTGTGCGTCTCAACCGCTTGCCGCGCCTGTAGAGGTTACTGATGCGTGTCGTGCCGAGCCTTCAACCCGATCTTTGCCCGAC
>NCDS01000067.1:0-9136 GCA_002280315.1 Rhodobacterales bacterium 32-66-7
GGCAGAAGATCAAGGTGTCGAACTACCTGCACGAACAGTCCGCCCATATCGCGCAAGGCGTGGACAAGGACGGCGCGGGCGATCAGGGGATCATGTTCGGCTACGCCACGCTTGAGACGCCGGACTACATGCCGGCCCCGATCCAGTACGCGCACGCCATCCTGCGCCGCCTGACCGAAGCCCGGAAGTCGGGGGCTGAGCCGACCTTGGGCCCGGATGCGAAAAGCCAGCTGACCCTGCGCTATGCCGGGGGCAAGCCGGTGGAAGTGACCTCGATCGTGCTTTCGACCCAGCACACCTCGAAGCGCCAGACCTCGAAGGTGATCCGCAAGATCGTGGAGCCCTATATCCGCGAGGTCCTGCCCGAAGGCTGGTTGACCCGGAAGACCGAATGGCACGTGAACCCGACCGGCACCTTCGTGATCGGCGGGCCGGACGGGGATGCAGGCCTGACCGGCCGCAAGATCATCGTCGATACTTATGGCGGGGCGGCCCCGCACGGCGGCGGCGCGTTTTCCGGCAAGGACCCGACGAAGGTCGACCGCTCGGCCGCCTATGCCGCGCGGTACCTTGCCAAGAACGTGGTGGCGGCAGGGCTGGCCGACCGCTGCACCTTGCAGGTGTCCTACGCCATCGGCGTGGCTAAGCCCTTGTCGATCTATGTCGACACGCATGGCACCGGCAAGGTTCCCGATGCGGTGATCGAAAAGGCGGTGGCCGAGGTGATGGACCTGACCCCGCGCGGCATCCGCACGCATCTGGACCTCAACCGCCCGATCTATGCCCGCACCAGCGCCTACGGTCATTTCGGCCGCGCGCCGGAAGCCGACGGCGGCTTTTCGTGGGAGCGGACGGACCTCGTAGAGGCGTTGAAGAAGGCCGTCTGATGCTGCGCGATGGCGGCATCATGCTGGCGGCGGGGGTTGGCATCCCGATCCTTGCGGCGCTGAACGCCCAGCTTGGCGGCCGGATCGGCGCGCCGATGGCGGCAGGGGTGGTCGCGCTGTCGGTGGCGCTTCTGGTGGCGCTGGTCGCAGTCACGGTGACCGGGCAGGCGCGGGCGCTTGCGCTGGTCGCGGGGCAGCCGGTCTGGCTGGTCATGGCCGGGGTTCTGATGGCGTTCTACCTTTTGTCGGTCACCTGGATCGCCCCGCGCTTCGGGGTGGGGAATGCCGTCTTCTGCGTACTTCTGGGGCAGATGCTGGCAGCCTCGGTCATCGACCACTTCGGCCTTTTCGGCGCGCGGGTCGTGGCGATGACCGGTCAGCGCCTTGCGGGGATCCTGGCGATGGCCGGGGGTCTGGTCCTGATCCAGCGGGCGTGACGGACCACTCCTCGATGACTGCGTCACTCGTCGTTGCATGGCGACCAGGGGCCGGGCTGCGGTGCCTTGACCCTGCGCGTCCGCTCTGCTTGAAGGCCTGCGTCGTTACCGGGGCTCATCCATGACCAATGCACCTGAGCGCCGCAACTTCTATGGCCGCATCCGTGGCAAGACGCTGCGGGCCAGCCAGAAGGAGTATCTGGCCGATGACCTTGGCCCCCTGACCCTGCGCGGCGTGACGCGTGAGGATAATTCGGCGCGGAGGGTGCTTGATCTAGGTTTCGCCAAGGGTCCCCTTTGGCTGGAGGTCGGCTTTGGCGGCGGTGAGCATCTGGTCCACATGGCCGCGCGCTACCCGGGCGTGACGATCCTTGGGGCGGAGCCCTTCGTGAACGGCATTGCGATGCTTCTGGGCAAGATCCGGGGCGCGGGGGTGCAGAACCTGTGGCTCCATCCCGGCGATGTGCGCGATCTTTTCGACGTGCTGCCCGATGGTGGCCTGACGAAGGTGTTCCTCAACTACCCCGACCCCTGGCCCAAGGCGCGCCACCACCGCCGACGCTTTGTCACGCCCGAATATCTTGGCCCCCTGGCCCGGGTCTGCGCCCCGAAGGCCGAGTTCCGGGTGGCGACGGACATCCCCGACTATGTCCGCCAGACCCTGGAGGAAGTCCCGCCCGCCGGGTTCGACCTGATCCATCAGACAGGCGCGGGCGAGGCCTGGGACGACTGGCTGTCCACCCGCTACGAGCAAAAGGCGCTGCGCGAAGGTCGCGCCCCGCACTACCTGACGTTCCGGCGGCGCTGACTTCAAGGTGAGTATTTGGCAAGAAGCAATTCCCTTGCGGCTTGCTCTTTGCGAAATACTCCCCCCGGAGGGTCCGCCGTCCGAGCCCGTGCCACCGGTTCAGGTGATGGACCACGCCAGTCGCTTGCGCTATCAGGCCTACGGAATGTGAGGGAGGTCCAGATGTCCGGCCATGGCGACGCGCAACCGATGAAATCCGCCCGCGGGGGGCCCTTGCGCGGCGTGGCCGAGGTGCCGGGCGACAAGTCGATCTCGCACCGCGCGCTGATCTTCGGGGCCATGGCGGTGGGTGAGACGCGAATCTCGGGGCTCCTCGAGGGGCAGGACGTTCTGGATACGGCCAAGGCGATGCGGGCTTTTGGGGCCAATGTCACCCGCCATGGTGACGGGGTCTGGACGGTGAATGGTGTGGGCGTCGGCGGGTTCTCCGAACCGGCCGATGTGCTGGATGTCGGCAACTCCGGCACCGGGGCGCGGCTGATCATGGGGACGATGGCCACGACGCCGATCACCGCGACCTTCACAGGCGATGCCAGTTTGAGGAAACGGCCGATGGGGCGGGTGACCGATCCGCTCCACCTCTTTGGCGCGCGGGCCTACGGGCGGCAGGGGGGGCGCTTGCCGATGACCATCGTCGGTGCGGCGCACCCGGTGCCGGTGCGCTATGCGCTTCCCGTCGCCTCGGCGCAGGTGAAGTCGGCGGTATTGCTCGCGGGGCTGAACGCGCCCGGCGAGACGGTGGTGATCGAGCGCGAGCCGACGCGGGACCATTCGGAGCGGATGCTTCTGGGCTTCGGCGCAAGGCTTGTCGTCGAGAAGACGGCGGAGGGTCACGTCATCACCCTGACCGGCCAGCCCGACTTGCGCCCGCAGGTGGTGGCGGTACCGCGTGATCCTTCGAGTGCCGCGTTTCCGGTCTGTGCTGCGCTGATCGTCGACGGCTCGGACATCACCGTCCCCGGGGTCAGCCAGAACCTGACGCGCAACGGGCTTTACCTGACCCTGGTGGAGATGGGTGCGGAAATCGAATTCCTTCATCCGCGGGAAGAGGGCGGCGAGCCGGTGGCGGACCTTCGTGTCCGCTTCAGCGGCTCCATGCAGGGGATCGAGGTGCCACCCGAGCGCGCGCCGTCGATGATCGACGAATATCCGATCCTGTCGGTGGTCGCGGCCTTTGCCACGGGGCGCACGGTGATGCGCGGAGTCAAGGAGTTGCGGGTCAAGGAAAGCGACCGGATCGACGCGATGGCCCGGGGGCTGGAGGCCTGCGGCGTCCGGGTCGAAGAGGATGCCGATACACTGATCGTCCACGGCATGGGCCCGGGCGGCGTGCCGGGCGGGGCCACCTGTGCGACGCATCTCGACCACCGGATTGCGATGTCGTTTCTGTGTCTGGGGATGGCAGCGCAACGGCCGGTAACAGTGGATGACGCGAGCCCGATCCTGACCTCATTCCCGATCTTCGAGGGGTTGATGACCGGTCTCGGGGCCGATCTGCAGCGGCTGGCTGTGTAGGCCCCGCTCACCCGGAACGCGGCTGCCGATGGCGGTGTGGGGTGGGTTGATCAGGACGATGCGCATCATTCACCGATGACAGTTTCGCATCGGTAGGCTAGGGCTGCTTTCCTGACGAAGGAAGGTGGAAATGCAGTTCACGGTTGCCATTGATGGTCCGGCGGCAGCGGGGAAGGGCACGATCTCGC
Organism: Rhodobacterales bacterium 32-66-7; assembly: GCA_002280315.1. Taxonomy (GTDB): domain Bacteria; phylum Pseudomonadota; class Alphaproteobacteria; order Rhodobacterales; family Rhodobacteraceae; genus Tabrizicola. The sequence continues at coordinate 3,836 of NCDS01000067.1, forward strand.
GCGCGGTGGCTGCGCGGTTCGGGTTTCGGCATCTGGACACCGGGCTACTTTACCGTGCGGTCGGGGCGAAGGGCGGTGATCCGGTCGCCGCAGCATTGGGGCTGACCGCCGAGGATCTGGCGCGCGCCGACCTTCGTTCGATGGAGGCGGGGCAGGCGGCATCCCGGGTGGCGGTAATCCCGGAGGTTCGCGCGGCCTTGGTCGATTTCCAGCGCCGCTTTGCCCGCAGCGATGGCGGCGCGGTGCTGGACGGGCGCGACATCGGCACGGTGATCTGCCCGGAGGCCGAGGTGAAGCTTTACATCACCGCCAGCGCCGAGGTGCGGGCCCATCGCCGCTGGCGCGAGGTGGGGGGCGATGCGGGCCAGGTTCTGGCCGCGCTGCAAGAGCGGGACGCCCGCGACATGGGCCGGGCCGATGCGCCCCTGCGCGTGGCGGCCGATGCGGTGCTGATCGACACCAGCGCGCTGGATGTCGATGCCGCCGTGGCCGAGGCGATCAAGGTGGTCGCACAACGCCTGGGCTGAGCCCCCAAAGCGCAGGCCTTCCCGGCCCGTCGCCAGCCATGATAGATATCGGACAGGATGGGGAAAGACATGCTGCGCACCCTGGTCGGTTTTCTGGTCGTGGCCGGCCTGTTGCTGTGCGGTCCGTCCGGACGGGCCGAAACGGACCTGCCCTGGATGCCCGTCGCCGCCCCCGAAGCCGCGCCGATCCCTGACGCTGCGGCTGATCTGATCAACGCGGTATCCGACGACATCCTTGACGCTGTCCTTGCCGTCGCTGACCCGCCCTCCACCGGGTGGATCGGTCCGCAGTTGCGCGACATCTCGGCCCTTCTGGACGCCGGGGCCGTTCGGGTTGCCGCGCTGTCCGGGCCGAACGGGCGGGCGATGGCGGAGTATCTGGCCCGGAACCTTTCCGCGCGGCGTCAGGCCGATGGCTGGGACGCGATGGCCCGGGATGCGCGGCGCGCGGTCGCGATGGAGCGGCAACTGTCGGCCAACGCGGTGTTCTGGGGGCATTACTTCCCGGACAGTTTCGTCACGGCGGCAACGGCCAATCAGACCGAGGTCCTGACCTCCATCCTGTTCGACCTGACCCTTGAGGCCGAGGTGGAGCGTGAATTGGGCCAGCCCTCGCCAACGCGGTCGGAAGAGCTTGCCTTCCGGCTGGCGCAGGCGGGTTTTACCGGCGAGACGGCGATGGCCGCGGTGCGCCCGATCCGGCGTGACCCAGGGGTTAGCGCCAATGCAGCGCTGAACCGGCGGGTGCATGATCTGGAAGCGCTGATTGCCGAATTGACCACCTTCAACGATCTGGTGGCCGGGGGGATGGAGTTTCCTGACCCGGACGCGGTCCTGACCTCGGCCGACACGGCGGTGACCGATCTTTCGCAGGGGTTCGAGGCGCTGATGCAGACCTCGGTCGATCTGGCGGCGGTGTATTTTCCGTCGGCCCTTGGCGTGGGCGACATCCAGCGCAGTCTGAACCCGGACGAGGCGGTGGTGATGATCGTGCCCGCCACGCCGGAAACCCTCATCTTCGCGGTGACGCGCGACGCTTTCCAGATGCGCACCGCCGGGGCCGAGGCGGTCACCCTGTGGGAGGCCGCCGACCGCCTGCGCACGGCGATCGGGCGGCCCTTGGGGCGCGGGGCGATGGCGCTGGACGGCGATGCCCGCCCCCCGCAACCCGATGTCCTGCGAGCCGAGGCGGCGCGCATCTACGACGGTCTGCTGCGGCCGGTCGAGGCGGTGCTGCAAGGCAAGCCGCGGCTGTTCGTGGTGGCGACAGCGCAAGTGGGCCTGGGCTTTCCGTTCGAGATGCTGCTGACGGAACCGGCCTTGCCGGGGCAGGCGGACGCGGAATTGGCCTGGCTCGTCCGGCGGCATGCGGTGACGGTGGTGCCGACGCTGGAACTGATCCGGATGCGCGACACCGCGACCGCGCCAGTGCCCGAGGCGACCTATTACCTTGGGTTTGGCGGCCCGGATTACCGGTTTCCGTCGCAACTCGGCCGGACCAACCGGGCGACGCGGCTTCTGTCCGATCTCGCCCCGCTGCCCGACGCGGCCGAGGAGGTGCGCGCGGTGGCGGCCGCCTTCGGGCCGGACAACGGGCTGGCGGTGACGGGGGTGGATGCGACGGAAAACCTCCTCTTGGAGGTCAGCCGGTCCGGGACATTGCGGCAGTTCACCGTCCTTCACTTTGCGACGCATGGGCTGGTTTTCGGCGACCATGAAGCGGTGACCGACCCGCTTCTGGCCCTGACCCCGATGATCGACCTGATCGACCTTACCCCGCGGCTGGTGGGCACGTTCAACGCGCCGACCGCCGACGGCATTCTTGAGGCGCATGAGGTGCGCCAGCTTGATCTTGCCGCACGGCTGGTGATCCTGTCGGCCTGCAGTTCGGGCAATGCCGGGATGGATGAGGATGGATTGACCAGCCTTGGCGCGGCCTTTCTTGCCGCCGGGGCGGACCGGGTGCTGGGCACGCATTGGCCGATCTATTCCGACGCGGCGGTCGAGATCGTGACCGGCATGGCCGCGCGCGACCCCCGGATGGCCGACCCCGCGATGGCGTTGCGCGACACACTTGTGCAGATCATCGACGGCGGTGGCAGACGGGCGGACCCGGCGTGGTGGGCGGCATTCTCGCTGGTCGGGCAGCCCTGAACGCCCGCAGCCCGACCGGGTGCGTTTTCAAGGGAACCTCCGGGCCGGTGGCGCATTGACCTTGCGCAAGCGGAAGGCAGGGCCATGGCGATCAGATCAGCAGAAGACGTGTGGGATTTCGTGAAGATCGTGAAGGCCGAAGCCGACCGCGACCGGATCATCTCGGTCGCGGCGGGGGTGGCGTTCTATGCGCTTCTGGCTGTGGTGCCGGCACTGACGGCGCTGATCTCGATCTACGGGCTGGTCTCCTCGCCCGGCGATGTTCCGGGGCAACTGGCTTCGTTCAGCGCGGTCCTGCCCGAGGAGGCGGCCATCCTGATCACCGAACAGGCGACCCGGATCGCGGCAACCGCGAATGACACCTTGTCCCTGACCGCTCTGGTCAGCCTGGCCATCGCGCTTTGGTCGGCGAACGGCGGGACCAAGGCGCTGATCGAGGCGCTGGGCATCGCCTATGACGTGCAGGAATTCCGGGGGTTCGTGCGGCTTAACCTTGTGTCGCTTGCCTTCACGCTGGGGGCGGTTCTGACCGTGATCCTGCTCGCGGCAGTCGTCGCCGTCCTGCCCTTCGTGCTGGAGCGTCTTGGCGGGGCCGCCGAAACGCTGGTCCTTGTGCTGCGCTGGCCGGTGATCATCGCCCTTCTGCTGCTTGGGGTCGCGGTGCTGTACCGCTATGCCCCGAACCGGAGCGATGCAGCCTGGGTCTGGATCTCGCCCGGGGCGGTGGTTGCGGTCCTGGGGATCGTGCTCGGGTCGGCGGCGCTGGGCTGGTATGTCCGGAACTTCGGCAGCTATGACGAGACCTATGGCTCGCTTGCCGCCGTCGTCATTCTTATGCTCTGGCTGTGGGTCTCGACCCTGATGCTGCTTCTCGGGGCCGAGATCAACGCCGAGCTTGACCGCCAGGCAAAGGCGCGGTCACCCGCCTAGGCCCGTGCCGCTGCTTTTGCTTGCCCTTCAGGGCTATCGCAGCTATAGGCGGGCGCATCTTGAAAGCTGCCATGTCGCCGCACCGTCCGGTCGGCGTCCTTTCTGCATTCAGGTTGAAACCAAAGACCGGCGGAGACAACCGCTTGGCCCGTGAAAACCAAGCAAAGGAAACTGATCTCATATGTGCGCTAAAGCAACCATGGAAGACTTCGAAGCCCTGCTGCAGGAAAGCTTCGAAATGGACACCCCGGATGAAGGGACTGTCGTCAAGGGCCGGGTCATCGCGATCGAAGCGGGCCAGGCCATCATCGATGTCGGCTACAAGATGGAAGGCCGCATCGACCTGAAAGAATTCGCAAACCCCGGTGAGCAGCCCAACATCAACGTGGGCGACACTGTGGAAGTCTATCTGGACCGCGTCGAGAATGCTCGCGGTGAAGCCCAGATCAGCCGTGAAAAGGCCCGCCGCGAGGAAGCCTGGGACCGTCTGGAAAAAGCCTATGCATCCGAGATCCGCGTCGACGGCGCGATCTTCGGCCGGGTCAAGGGCGGCTTCACGGTCGATCTTGGCGGCGCTGTGGCGTTCCTGCCGGGTAGCCAGGTTGACGTGCGTCCGGTTCGGGATGCCGGCCCGCTGATGGGTATGAAGCAGCCGTTCCAGATCCTGAAGATGGACCGCCGCCGCGGCAACATCGTCGTCTCGCGCCGTGCGATCCTGGAAGAGTCCCGCGCCGAACAGCGCGCCGAAGTCATCGGGAATCTTACCGAAGGGCAGACGGTCGACGGCGTGGTCAAGAACATCACCGAATATGGTGCCTTCGTTGACCTCGGCGGTGTTGACGGCCTGTTGCACGTCACCGACATGGCCTGGCGCCGGGTCAACCACCCGTCGGAAATCCTTGCCATTGGTGAGACTGTCAAAGTGCAGGTCATCAAGATCAACAAGGAAACCCACCGTATCTCCTTGGGCATGAAGCAGCTGCAGTCCGATCCCTGGGATGCGGTTGAAAAGATGTATGCCATCGGCACGGTCCACAAAGGCCGCGTGACCAACATCACCGACTACGGCGCCTTTGTGGAGCTTGAGGCCGGTGTCGAAGGTCTGGTCCACGTCAGCGAGATGTCCTGGACGAAGAAGAACGTGCACCCCGGCAAGATCGTCTCCACCAGCCAGGAAGTGGACGTCATGGTGCTGGAGATCGACAGCGCCAAGCGTCGGGTCAGCCTGGGCCTGAAGCAGACGCAGCGCAATCCGTGGGAAGTCTTTGCGGAAACGCATCCCGTGGGCAGCCAGATCGAAGGCGAAGTCAAGAACATCACCGAATTCGGTCTGTTCGTCGGCCTCGACAACGACATCGACGGCATGGTTCACCTTTCCGACCTGTCCTGGGATACCCGGGGCGAAGAGGCGATCCAGACCTACCGCAAGGGCGACACGGTGCATGCCGCCGTCACCGAAGTGGACGTCGAGAAAGAGCGGATCAGCCTCTCCATCAAGGCGCTGGGTGAGGACAACTTCACCGATGCGGTCGATGGCGTGAAGCGGGGCGAGATCATCACCGTCGCCGTGACCGTGATCGAAGAGGGTGGCATCGAGGTGGAATACAACGGCGCAAAGTCGTTCATCCGCCGCAGCGACCTGAGCCGTGACCGTGCCGACCAGCGGCCGGAGCGGTTCCAGATCGGTGAC
>NCDS01000067.1:9156-10510 GCA_002280315.1 Rhodobacterales bacterium 32-66-7
CGTGACCGTGCCGACCAGCGGCCGGAGCGGTTCCAGATCGGTGACAAGATCGACGTGCGCGTGACCAACATCGATCCGAAGACCCGCAAGCTGGGCCTGTCGATCAAGGCACGCGAGATCGCCGAAGAGAAGGAAGCGGTCGAACAGTACGGCTCGTCCGATTCGGGTGCCTCGCTGGGCGACATCCTGGGGGCGGCGCTGAAAGACCGGAGCTGACCCTTCGTCTTAAGGTTGAAAATCGAAAGGCCCCGTCCGAAAGGCGGGGCCTTTCCCGTTGCAGAGGCTTGCCAAGTCCCGGTTTTTGTTTGTCACGGGCCAAAACGCGGCGCTATAATCCGATCACAACATCGTGGCGGGTCCGGCGGGTTTGCCCGCGAAACCGACCACCGGGGGGACATGACGATGATCCGGTCTGAACTGATCCAGAAGATTGCGGATGAAAATCCGCATCTGACCCAGCGCCATGTCGAGCGGATCGTGAACACGGTGTTCGAAGAGATCATCGACGCCTTGGCCAAGGGCGACCGGGTCGAGTTGCGCGGCTTTGGCGCGTTCTCGGTCAAGGCGCGGGATGCCCGTCTGGGCCGGAACCCGCGCACCGGGGAAGCGGTGCAGGTCGAGGACAAGAAGGTGCCGTTCTTCAAGACCGGCAAACTCTTGCGCGACCGGCTGAACGGCAAATAGCCGCATTTGGGGCTGGTGGCGGGGGCTGGTGGCGGGGGCTGGGGCTGGGCCTTGGGTTGCGCCCGGACCGGATCAGACCGATATTGGCCCCGAACCAGAAAGGTTGCCCGGAATGATCCGATACATTCGACTGCTGTTGGTGGTGCTCCTCGGGCTCGGGCTGCTGGCCGTCGCCCTGGCCAACCGCGCACCGGTCACGCTGCGGCTGTTGCCCGAAAGCCTGTCCGAGTTGACCGGGCTGACCTTTGCGATCGACTTGCCGCTGTTTCTGGTGATCTTTGCCGGGATCGTGGTGGGGGTGATGATCGGCTTTGTCTGGGAATGGCTGCGCGAGATGAAGCACCGCTCTACCGCCAGCACCAAGGCCCGCGAAGTGTCGCGGCTGGAGCGGGAGCTTGCGGTGATGCGCGACGCCTCTACCGTGCCGAAGGACGATGTGCTGGCGCTGCTTGAACGACCGAAGGGCCGATGATGCAACAGGTCCGGGTCAAGATCTGCGGGGTGCGGACGCTGGCGGATGTGGCTGCCGTTGCCGAGGCCGGGGCCGCCTATGCCGGGTTCAACTTCTTTCCCCGCTCACCGCGTTTCGTGACACCGGAGGCGGCGCGGGCTTTGGCGCTCGCCGCGCCCGAGGGGTTGTGCAAGGTTGCGCTGACGGTCGATGCCGATG
>NCDS01000068.1 GCA_002280315.1 Rhodobacterales bacterium 32-66-7
CCCTTCACCGCCTCGCCCACCACGCCGTTCCGGACGCGGTAGGCCTCGGTGCAGCTGAACACGAACTTGCCGCTGGTGATGTCGACCTGACCGCCACCGAAGCCCACGGCATAGATCCCGTCGCGCAGCCCGGCCACGATCCCGGCGGGGTCATCCTTGCCCGCCAGCATGTAGGTGTTGGTCATCCGCGGCATCGGGATATGCGCAAAGCTTTCGCGCCGGCCGTTCCCGGTCGGGGCCACGCCCATCAGCCGGGCGTTCTGGCGGTCCTGCATGTAGCCGACCAGCACGCCATCCTCGATCAGCACGTTCTTGGCAGACGGTGTCCCCTCATCATCGATGGAAATCGACCCGCGCCGGTCGGGGATCGTGCCGTCATCCAGCACGGTGACCCCCTTCGAGGCGATCTGCTGCCCCATCAGCCCGGCGAAGGCCGAGGTTTCCTTGCGGTTGAAGTCCCCCTCCAGCCCGTGCCCGATCGCCTCATGGAGCAGGATTCCGGGCCAGCCGGGGCCAAGGACGACGTCCATCCCGCCGGCTGGGGCCTCCACCGCGCCAAGGTTGACGCGGGCGATCCGCAACGCCTCGGCGATCATCGGCTTCCAGGTTTCCGGAGTCATGAGTTGCGCAAGGCCATGGCGGCCGCCTTGGCCCATGCCGCCCTGTTCTCGCCGGCCGTTTTCGTCGATCATCACCGAGACGTTGATCCGCGCCATCGGGCGGATGTCGGTGATCCGGCCACCTTCGGGGCGCAAGATCTCAACCTCCTGCAGGCTGGCCGAGAGGGTGGCCGACACCTGCACGACGCGGGGGTCAAGGTCCCGGGCATAGGCGTCGATCTGGCGCAGAAGCTCGATCTTCACCGGGAAGGCGGCATCGGCCATCGGATCGTCGGGGCGGTAGAGCCGCGTATTGGTGCCACGCGGTGCTGCCGCCATCGTGCCGCCCCCCGCGCCCACCGCAAGCCGGGCGGTTTCCGAAGCCCGGCGGAGCGCGCTTTCGGTGATCTCGGTCGAATGGGCGTAACCGGCGACCTCCCCCCGCACCGCGCGCAAACCGAACCCTTGCGAGGCATCATAGGTCGCCTGCCGGATGCGGCCATCGTCCAGCACGATGCTTTCGGCGCGGCGGCGTTCCAGGAACAACTCGCCATCATCCGCCCCTTCGGTTGCGGCGCGCAGGGTCGCCAAGGCCGCAGCCTCGTCCAGATGGATGTCGAACGGGCGGAAGGGGGCGTCGGTCATGGGGCAATCCTTGCAGCAGTTGGTTGGAAGGTAGGTCGGGGGCAAGGGGCCTGCAAGCGGCGCGACGAAAGAGGACACCAAGGTACCGAAGCCCGCCGGTCATTCCAGATCAAGCGTGGCGATGAAGTCCACCCCCTTGGCCCAGGTCGCAGGGTCGCCAAGCGCCTCATGCCCGACGGGGCCGAGGGAGAGGAAGGTCTTCGGGTCGTTTGCTGCGGCGTAAAGCGCCTTGCCAAAGCCGAAGGGGATCACCCGATCCACCTCGCCATGCAGCACAAGAAGCGGCGCGCGGACGCGGCCGATGTGGTCGCGCGACCGGAACTGGTCCTTCATCAACAGGCCGACCGGGACCCAAGGGTAGGCCTGTCGCGCGACGTCGACGGCGGCGGTGAACGGCGCTTCCAGCACCACCGCCCCAACCGGATGCTCAGCGGCGAGGCGCACCGCGACGCCGGTCCCCAGGGATTCGCCGACCAGCACGATCTGGCCCGCAGCAATGCCCTGACGCCGCAGAAAGCCGTAAGCGGTGGCCGCGTCGATCAGAAGGCCGGTCTCGGTCGGGTGTCCGGTACTGCCACCATACCCGCGCCAGGACAGGAATGCCGCGCCAAGCCCCTGCGCCTGGTAAAACCGCAACCGGTCCACGCGGTCGGCAATCGTGCCGGCATTGCCATGAAGAAACAGGATCGTCGGCTGCCCCGCCTTGGCCGGGCCATGCCACAGGACCAACGCCTCGCCGTCGGAAGTATCCAGCGTCTCGCGGGTGACGCCGGTCAGGCCAAGCGCTTCGGGTGCCGGATCGGATTGGCCGGGAAAATACTGCAGGTCGCGCTGGACCAGATACATCCCGCCCAACGCCGAGGCATAGACCAGCCCGAAGGCCACCAGAGTCAGCTTCAGAAACACCATGACCGCCACCGTCCTGTCTGCCCGCCCGTCCTGTCTGCCCGCATGGGGCGCTGCTATGTCGCAACGGTTTCGCTTGTCGCAGCGGCGGCAGTATGGTTTTACACGGGGCGAAGACAACGGGATTCTGCCGGATGGCGGACCTCCAGGACAGTGGCCCCAGGCCGCCGCACGAACGGGAAACAGACATGCGCCTTTCGATTGCACCTATCGCCGCCGCAATGACCGCCCCAGTGGCCTCCGGCCTGACAGCCGGGGCCGCGTTTGCACAGCAAGCGCTTGAGATTGTCGGCCAGCCGATCAACGGCAAGACCGGGTTCCAGCCCGCAGGCACGCCCGGCGCAAGCGATGTGTTCTGGCTCGACAACATGATCCTTTACATCATCACCGGGATCGTCATCCTGGTGACCCTGCTGCTGGTGGCGGTTGCGCTGCGCTACAACAGCCGGGCCAACCCGAAGCCCGCACGGTTCACCCACAACTCTCCGCTCGAGATCGCGTGGACCGTCGTTCCGATCGTGATCCTCGTGTTCATCGGCGCGTTCTCGCTGCCGGTCCTGTTCAAGGATCAGGAGATTCCGGTCGGTGACGTGACGATCAAGGCCACCGGCGTGCAATGGGCGTGGAACTACGAATATGTCGATGAGGGGATCAGCTTCGACAGCTACATGATCGGCTCGCCCTCGCTTGGCGGTGACAACATGCTGACACCCGAGATCGAGGCGGAACTGGTGGCCGCGGGCTACACCAAGGAGCAGTTCCTGCTGGCGACCGATACCGCTTTGGTCGTGCCGGTCGGCAAGACCATCGTGGTGCAGGTGACGGGGGCGGATGTGATCCACTCCTGGAAGGTCCCGGCCTTCGGTGTGATGCAGGACGGAGTGCCGGGCCGGATCGCGGCCCTTCACTTCACCCCGACGCGGGAGGGGATCTATTTCGGCCAGTGCTCGGAACTTTGCGGCCAGATGCACGCTTACATGCCGATCACCGTCAAGGTGGTGTCCGAAGCGGCTTATGCCGACTGGCTGGTCCAGGCCAAGGCGGGCGACGTGATCCTGTCGCAGGCAGCGACCGACCAGAAGGCGACCGACCAGAAGGTTGATGTCGCGTCGAACGACTGATGCCGCACAACCACCCGGGGGTGTCCTCGGATCACAAGGCTATGCAAGCAGGGCAGGGATGACCGAAACCGGCGTATATCAGCACACCACCACGACCCCCTATGACGCGGGGTTCGGCGACTATGTCCAGCTTCTGAAGCCGCGGGTCATGTCGCTGGTGGTGTTCACGGCGCTCGTCGGCCTGCTGGTGGCACCGGCAACGCTCCACCCGGTTGAGGCGTTTGCCGCGATCCTGTTCATCGCCCTTGGCGCCGGGGCCGCGGGTGCCCTGAACATGTGGTGGGACGCCGACATCGACGCGGTGATGAAGCGCACCGCGGGTCGCCCGGTGCCATCGGGCCGGGTCGCGGGGGGTGAGGCGCTGGCGCTTGGCCTTGTGTTGTCGGGGATCAGCGTGGTGATGCTGGGGTTGGCGACGAACGAGATGGCGGCGGGGCTGCTTGCCTTCACGATCTTCTTCTACGCCGTCGTCTATTCGATCTGGCTGAAACGCCTGACGCCGCAGAACATCGTGATCGGCGGGGCGGCCGGGGCCTTCCCGCCGATGATCGGCTGGGTCGCCGCAACCGGCAGCCTGTCGGTCGAGGCGGTCCTGATGTTCGCGCTGATCTTCGTGTGGACGCCGCCGCATTTCTGGTCTTTGGCACTCTTCATGAAAGAAGACTACCACACCGCCGGGGTGCCGATGCTGACGGTCACGCATGGCCGCAAGGCGACCCGGGCGCATATCCTTGGCTATACCCTGCTTCTGGTGCCGGTCGCCATCGGCGCGGCGCTAAGCGGGATCGGCGGGCCCTTCACGCTTGCGGTGGCGGTCGCGCTCAACCTCTGGTTCGTCATCGGGGCCTTCCGCATCTGGCAGCGGGATGAGGGCATGGCCGAGGCGGATCGCTACCGCGTCGAAAAGGCGTTCTTCCGGTATTCGCTGGTCTACCTTTTCCTGCATTTCGCAGCATTTCTGGCCGAAGCCGCCTTGCGCGCTTACGGTCCTGGAGGGTGGTAATGGAGTTTCGTCCGGTTCATGACCTGCACAAACGCCGGTTTTCCCGCAACCTTGGTCTTGGTCTGACGCTCGCCGCTTTCGTGGCGTTGGTCTTTGCGCTGACCGTGGTCAAGGTCACGCGCGGCGACCCGATGGAAGGGTATGACCACACTGTCCAGCCCTCTGCCCTGCCGGTGGAGCCGGGCACATGATCCTGCCGCGTCTTCAAGGTCCGAACCGCACGCTGGCGCAACTTGTGGCGCTGGTGGTTGCGCTGACCTTTACCACAATCGTGGTCATCCCGCCGTTCTACGACTGGTTCTGCCGCGTCACCGGCTTCGGCGGGGCAACCTCGGTCGCTGACGGCGGGGCTGTGACCATTCTCGATCAGACCATGAAGGTGCGCTTCGACGCCTCGTTGGAGCAGGGGATGCCCTGGACCTTCAAGCCGGTCGTCCCCTCGATGGAAATTCGGATCGGCGAAACCGGCCTTGCGTTCTTCGAGGCGCACAATCCGTCGGACCGCCCGGTCGCCGGGACCGCAAGCTTCAACGTGTTTCCCTACAGCGCCGGCGGCTACTTCACCAAGATCGAGTGTTTCTGTTTCCAGGAACAGATCCTGCAACCCGGCGAAACCGTACGGATGCCAGTCAGCTTCTACATCGATCCCGCGATGATGGACGATCCCGAGGGCAAGTTTGTGCACGAGATCGTGCTGAGCTATACCTTCCATGAAACGCCCCTGACGGATGAGCAGGCGGCGCTTGTCACACCCGTGCCACCAAATGGCGCGATGAACTAACGACCGAACAACAGGGATACGCCAGCCATGGCCCATGCAAAGAACCACGATTACCACATCCTGCAGCCCTCGATCTGGCCGTTCCTTGCTGCGGTTTCGGCTTTCACCATGCTGTTCGGGGCGGTCCTGTGGATGCACGGATCGGGTCCGTGGCTGGGGCTGATCGGGCTGGCCGGTGTCCTTTACGTGATGTTCGCCTGGTGGTCCGAGATGGTCGAGGAAAGCCAGGCCGGGGACCATACTCCCGTCGTGCGGCTGGGCCTGCGCTATGGCTTCATCCTGTTCATCATGTCGGAGGTGATGTTCTTCGCCGCCTGGTTCTGGACCTTCTTCAAGCACCGGATGTATCCGATGGGGCCGGAAAGCCCGGCGGTCGACGGGGTCTGGCCGCCCGTCGGGATCGAGACGTTCGATCCCTGGCATCTGCCGTTGATCAACACGCTGATCCTTCTCTTGTCCGGTTGTGCTGCCACCTGGGCGCACCATGCCTTGGTGCATGAAAACAACCGCAAGGACCTGGTCAACGGGTTGATCCTTGCCATCGGGCTTGGGATCGTCTTCACCGGCATGCAGGCCTATGAATACAGCCACGCCACCTTCGGCTTTGCTGGCAACATCTATGGCGCAAGCTTCTTCATGGCGACCGGCTTTCACGGCTTTCACGTGATCATCGGGACGATCTTCCTGACCGTCTGCCTGATCCGCGCGCTGAAAGGGCACTTCACCCCGGAAAAGCATGTCGGCTTCGAGGCTGCGGTCTGGTACTGGCACTTCGTCGACGTGGTCTGGCTGTTCCTGTTCGCCTCTGTCTACGTCTGGGGTCAGGGCTGACCTGACCGCCGCCAGCACGACCAATGGCGCGGGCCTTCGGGCCTGCGCTTGCTTTTCCGGGGACCGCGATGCGCCGTTACCTCTTTCCCCTTGTCCTTGGCATTGCCGGGGTGGCCCTGCTGGCCAGCCTCGGGTTCTGGCAGCTCCGCCGGATGGAGGAGAAGCGGCTTTATCTTGACGCGATCGAGGCGCGGATTGCCGATGCTCCGATGGCGCTGCCGGACCAGCCCACCGCCGAGGCCAACAAGTTCCAGGCCGTCGTCGTCGAGGGGGCCTTTACCGGGGAGTATCTCGAGGTGCTCGCCGGTCAGCGCGGTACCAGCCCCGGCGTCCTGATCGTCGAGGCCTTCGCCTTGCCCGATGGCCGCAGGATCCTGGTCGAACGCGGGTTTCTGGCCGAAGCCGACCGGGACACCGCCCGCAGCGTGACCACCGCGCGGGTCGAAGGCACCCTCCACTGGCCCGATGAGGCCGACGCCTTCACCCCACCCCCCGATCCGAAAAGCGGCCTCTGGTTTGCCCGCGATGTTCCGGCCATGGCGGCAGCGCTTGGTACCGAGCCGACCCTGATCGTCGCACGGACGCCCACCGGTGACGGGATTGCGCCGGTGCCGGTTGATACCTCGGCCATCGCGAACAACCATTTGGGCTATGCGATCCAGTGGTTCCTCCTTGCCGCGTCATGGGCGGGGATGACAGTCTTTCTTCTCTGGCGTATCAGGGCGCGGACCCACTGAAAGCGATGCAATGACCTACATCTCCACCCGTGGCACCGCACCGATCCTTGGCTTTGGCGAGGCGATGATGACCGGCCTTGCGCGCGACGGCGGGCTTTACGTGCCCGAGGTCGTGCCGGTCATGACCCATCCCGACATCGCCGCCATGGCGGGCCTGCCCTATGAAGCGGTGGCGTTCCGGGTGATGCGGCCTTATCTGGGCAGCTTCTTTGCCGACGATGAGTTTCAGGGCCTGATCGCCAAGGCCTATGCCGGGTTCCATCACGAGGCGCGCGCGCCGCTGGTGCAGCTTGCGCCTGGCCATTTCCTTCTGGAGCTGTTCCACGGCCCGACGCTGGCGTTCAAGGACTTCGCCATGCAGATCATCGGCCAGATGATGCAGGCCGCCTTGGCCCGGACGGGGGAGCGGATCACGATTGTCGGTGCGACCTCTGGCGATACCGGCTCTGCCGCGATCGAGGCGTTCCGCGGTCTTGCCAATGTCGATGTCTTCATCCTGTTCCCGCATGGCCGGGTTTCCGATGTGCAGCGTCGCCAGATGACCACCCCGGTCGAAGGCAACATCCACGCGCTGGCGCTGGACGGCGATTTCGACGACTGCCAGGCCCGGGTCAAGGACATGTTCAACGACCACGCCTTCCGCGACGGGGTGCGGCTGGCCGGGGTGAACAGCATCAACTGGGCGCGGGTGCTGGCGCAGGTGGTCTATTATTTCTACGCCGCCGTCGCGCTTGGCGCACCCGGGCGCAAGGTCAGCTTCACCGTGCCGACGGGCAATTTCGGCGACGTGTTTGCCGGGTATATCGCCAAACAGATGGGCCTGCCGATCGACAAGCTGGTGATCGCGACCAACCAGAACGACATCCTTGACCGCACCCTGCGGCTGGGAGAGCATCGCCTGACCGGGGTCAAACCCTCGATCAGCCCGTCGATGGACATTCAGGTGTCGTCAAACTTCGAACGCGCGCTCTTTGATGCCTATGGCCGGGATGGACGGGCGATCTCGGCGCTGATGGCCGAGCTGAAGACCGGCGGCTTCAAGGTCAGCCAGGGGGCGCTGGAAAGCCTGCGGGCGACCTTCGCCTCGGGCGCGTGCAGCGAGGATGAGACGCTGGCCACCATCACCCGCCATCTGACCGCGACCGGAGAGCTTCTCTGTCCGCACAGCGCTGTCGGCGTGAAGGTTGCGGAAGAACAGCTGGGGGCGACCCCGATGATCACCCTTGCAACCGCGCATCCGGCGAAGTTCCCCGATGCGGTGGAACGCGCGACCGGGCGTCGCCCCGCACTCCCGCCGCATCTGGCGGATCTTTTCGACCGGCCGGAACGGATGACCCGGGTGCCGAACGACCTTGCGACGCTAGAGGCGCTGGTCCGGGACCGGACCGCTCGTCGATGACTGCGTCACGCCTCGCTGCGGCGCTGCCCCCCGACGAGGAGACGACGTCGAACGAGGAGGGGTCCGCGCACCCTTTAACACCGCCGACCACCGCTATATGTCACCCCAACCAATCCCTCCTTCTACGGAACGCATCTTGACGCCACGTCTCCACACCTTTCCGAACGGCTTTCGCGTTGTGACCGAAGCCATGCCGGGCCTGCAATCGGCCAGCATCGGCCTTTGGGTCGAAGCGGGCGGGCGGCACGAGACCCCGGCGCAGAACGGCATCGCGCATTTCCTGGAGCATATGGCCTTCAAGGGCACCCGCCGACGCTCGGCCCTGCGGATCGCCGAAGAGATCGAGGATGTCGGCGGCTACATCAACGCCTATACCAGCCGCGAGATGACGGCCTATTACGCGCGGGTCCTGTCCGGCGACGTGCTGATGGCGCTGGACGTGATCGCCGACATCGTTCTGAACCCGGTCTTCCGCAAGGCCGATATCGAGACCGAGCGTCATGTCATCCTGCAGGAGATCGGCCAGGCGCTGGACACGCCCGACGACATCATCTTCGACTGGCTGCATGAGGTAAGCTACCCCGACCAGTCCTTTGGCCGCACCATCCTTGGTCCCGAAGACCGGGTCGCCGGTTTCGCCAAGGCTGACCTGCAAAGCTTCACCGCCGGGCATTACGGCCCCGACCAGATGATCCTGTCGGCCGCCGGGGGGGTTGACCACGACACCATCCTTGCCGCCGCCGAGCAGATCTTCGGCGCGCTTCCTCCCGTGGGCGCGCCGGTGGTCGAGCCCGCGCGGTTCGTCGGCGGTGAGCGGCGCGAGGTAAAGGCGTTGGAGCAGGTGCATTTCGCCCTGTCGCTGGAAGGGCCGGGTTACCGCGACGATGCGGTCTATGCAGCCCAGGTCTATGCCACCGCGATGGGCGGCGGCATGTCGAGCCGCCTGTTCCAG
>NCDS01000069.1 GCA_002280315.1 Rhodobacterales bacterium 32-66-7
GACCACCGCCGCCGAGATGATCCCATCGTCGAGGTTGAGCGGAAAGAAGGCCGGAAAGCCGCCCTCGCCACCGATGAAGATGTAATGGCGCAGCCACCAGGCATTGCCGCCCTCCTTGCCGACCATGGCCGCCTGAACCAGCTGGTCGGGAATGGCATCGCCGGTGATGTCCCCCTCCCACCGGCGGACGAAGTCGAGGACCTCGTCCTCCGCCAGCTGATCGGTCAGGCTGGCCATGATCTCGGGCGGCATGGGTGCCTCGGCGGAAAGTTCGGTGAGCGATTGGGCGTGAACGGGCGGGCTGAGGGCAAGGGCGAGGGCAACCGCAGGAAAAAGCCGCATCGAATGCTCCATGGCAAAGGTAGGGTCAATCTAGGCGAGCCGCTCCTTGCCCCGCAACCGATCAAATCGCTTGCCCGACTCGGGCAACTGGAACATTATGCGAACATTAACCAACGCATGAGGGACGCCATGACACTGACCGAAGTTGCCAACGAACTCGTCGCGGGGTGCCGTGAAAACCGGGCGCGTGCCAACCTGAAGAAGCTTTATGCCGAGGATGCAGTCTCGGTCGAAGCGGCCGACATGGGCGCGGGGCGCGAAACCCATGGGCTGGCCGGAATCGATGGCAAGCATCAGTGGTGGGAAGACAACCACAGCGTGACCAGCGGCACGGTGGAGGGGCCGTACTTGCACGGGCAGGACCGCTTTGCGGTGATCTTCACCGTTGCCGGGACGAGCAAGGCCGACGGCAAGGCTTTCGACATGACCGAAGTCGGGGTCTACCATGTCAAGGACGGCAAGATCGTGCGGGAAGAGTTCTTCTACGGCGGCTAAGGTCGCGCGGGCAGGAAATGGAGCGCGTGCCGCGCGCGCCTTTGTCTCGCCTCTGGCGCGCGAAGGGCGCGCCAACCGGCTCGGCGCCGGGGGCCTGCCGCCCCCGGACCCCCCACCCGGGGGCGCGTCGCCCCCCGGACCCCCCGAGGATATTTGGCCAGAAAGGAAATTGCGTCGGTGGACGTTTGTGGCGTTTCGGCCTAGCACGTTGGCGTTGAATAGAAGGGGGTTGGGATGGATCTGGGGATCAGGGGCAGGCGGGCGTTGGTCTGTGCGTCGTCGAAGGGGTTGGGGCGGGGTGTGGCTGAGGCCTTGGCCGAGGCGGGCGTCGATCTGGTGCTGAACGCGCGCGGGGTCGAGGCGCTGGAGGCGACGGCGGCTGGAATTCGCGACCGCTATCAGGTCAGCGTGGTCACCGTGGCCGCGGACATCACCAGCGAGGCGGGGCGCGCGGCGGTGCTGGCGGAGGGCCCGTTCGACATTCTGGTGACCAATGCCGGTGGGCCGCCCCCCGGACTATGGTCGGACTGGACGCGGGAGGATTTCCTCCGCGCCATCGATGCCAACATGCTGACGCCGATCGCCTTGATGCAGGCGGTTCTGCCCGGGATGATCGCCAAGGGCTGGGGGCGGGTGGTCAACATCACCAGCGTCTCGGTCAAGGCGCCGATTGCGGCGCTGGGATTGTCGAACACCGCGCGGGCGGGGTTGACCGGCTTTGTCGCCGGAACTGCGCGGCAGGTGGCGGGGCGGGGGGTGGCGATCAACAACCTGCTGCCGGGCATTCATGCGACCGACCGTGCCATCGCGCTGGACGGGGCTGTCGTCAAGGCACGCGGGATCAGCATGGCGGCGGCGATTGCCGAACGGTCTGCCACGATCCCGGCGGGGCGTTATGGCACCGCGGCGGAGTTCGGGGCGGCCTGTGCGTTTCTTTGTTCCGAGCATGCCGGTTTCATCATCGGGCAGAACATCCTGCTGGACGGCGGGGCGACCAACGCGACCTTGTGAACCTTGCCGCCTCGCCCCGGCGCTGCTAGGGAATGCCTGAGCGATTTCGGCAGGTTTGATGAGCATCCCCCCCCCGCTGCGTCTTGAGGTGTCGCATCTTCTCCGCTCCTTCGGCGGGCGGGCGGTGGTGGCGGATCTGTCGCTGCGCATCGCCGCCGGGCAGGTGACCTGTCTTCTGGGGCCGTCGGGCTGCGGCAAGTCCACCACCTTGCGGATGATCGCCGGGGTGGAGCATGCCGATGCCGGCGAGATCAGGCTCGATGGCGCGCTGGTCGCCGGGCCGGGGCGGCATGTCGCGCCGGAGCAGCGTTCGGTCGGGCTGATGTTTCAGGACTTCGCGCTTTTCCCGCATCTGACGGTGGCCGAGAATGTCGGCTTCGGCCTTCGGGTTGACCGGGCAGCCCGGCTGCGGCGGGTGGGGGAATTGCTGGAGAAGGTCAACCTGCACGGGTTCGGTGCCAAGTTCCCGCATGCGCTGTCGGGGGGAGAGCAGCAGCGGGTCGCCCTTGCGCGCGCCCTCGCACCGCGCCCGCGGGTGATGCTGATGGATGAGCCGTTCTCGGGCCTCGACAACCGCTTGCGTGACGGGGTGCGCGACCGGACGCTGGAGTTGCTGAAGGAAGAGGCGACGGCGGTCCTGCTGGTCACGCATGAACCGGATGAGGCGATGCGGATGGCCGACGAGATTGCGCTGATGCGGGATGGCCGGATCGTGCAGCGCGGGGCGCCCTACAACGTCTACAACGCGCCGGTCGACAAGGCTGCGGCGGCGTTCTTCAGCGATATCAACGTGATCCGGGGGGTGTCGAAGGGGGCGCTGACCGACACTCCGTTCGGGGCGTTCCTGACGCCGGGTCATGCGGATGGCGCGGCGGTCGAGATCGTGATCCGGCCGCAGCATCTGCGGATCGACTTTGACCGGGGCGGCAAAGGCCCGAACCCGACGCCCGAGGATGGTACGCCTGCGCGCGGGACGGTCTTGCGCAGCCGCTATCTCGGGCGGGAAAGCCTCGTCGATTTCGCGATGGATTACGAGGGGGCGAGGCTGACCGCATCGGTGCCGGGGGTGTTCCTGCCAAAGCCCGGGACCGTCCTTTGGCTGATGATCCGGCGCGACCGGTGTTTCGTGTTTGGGGTCTAGGGGGTCTCGGGGTCTAGGGGGCCTAGGGCTCTCGGGTCAGCGGCGGGGCCGGTCCTCGCCATCGTCCCAGTCAAGGTCGGTGGCTTCGATATCCCAGGGCCCATCGGGCGGCGGCGGGCGGTCGCGGCGGGACATGTAATCGGCAAGCTCTCGCCCCGGCTCAGGCGGGAAGGGGGTGTCGGTCAGGGTCAGGCCTTCGATCCGGTCAAGGCGGAAGGTGCGGAAGTCGGCCCTTGCCTCGCAATAGGCGGCAAGGGTCCAGACCCGGCCCCAGAATTCCAGCTGCAACGGGCGGACGAGGCGGGTGGAATACTCCCCCGCCGCGTCGCGGTAGACGATCCGGGTCCGGACCCGCTCCCGCAGGGCGTGGCGGAGGGCGGGCAGATGGATCGCGCTGTCTTCCGTCTCGCGTCCGGTAAAGATGAACGGGCCGGTCGTGGCGGGCGGCAGGCGAAGCCGGTCGGGAAGGACGCTTTCCACCTTGGCCCGCAACATCTCTGCCGCGCGGGCGAGGGAGGGGTCAGCCCCCCGCGCGACCAGGGCCGCGCCAAGGCGCAGCGCCTCAACCTCATCGGGGGTGAGGGTAAGGGGCGGGAGCGCGATGGTCTCGCGCAGGATGTAGCCGACCCCGCGTTCGCCATCGACGGGAAGGCCGCTCGCCTGCAGGCTGGCAAGGTCGCGCCAGATCGTGCGGGTCGAGACCTCTACCCGCTCGGCCATGTCGCGGGCGGTGTGAAGCCGCCCGTCGCGCAGGATCTGGATCAGTTCGAACAGACGGTCGGTGCGGCGCATGACGTCAGGGTGCCGGGAGGGCGGCTTTCGGTCAATCCATCTGCCACAGAAGCGCGTCATGCCGCATGGTGACCGTTGGCCCGTCGATCAGCGCCATGAAGGGGGCGAAGGCGGGCTCGGCCATCATTGCCTTGGCAGCGGTGGTCGCGGTTTCCAGCGAGAACCAGAGGACGTGGTCGGTCCAAAGCCCAACAGCCGAGCGGGTCAGGCTGCGGCCGAGAAAGCCGGGCTGGGCCCTGAGGGGGACCTCGGTACCGTGGGCTGCGGCAAGGAAGGCTGTGTCGCTGGTATTTGCGATCAGGCGGAAGGTGACGATCTCCATGACTGGCGTATCAGCCGGGGTGCCATCGGCTCGGGCGAGGTCGGCGGGGGCCAGAAGACGGGTCAGGGCAAGGGCAGGCAGAAGGCGCATGGGTGTCTCCATCGGTTGCGATGAAGGGAGTGTGACAGGGGCCAACTGACACCACCCTGTCAGTTGTCTTTCGGGTCGGGATCGATCCCGGTTTGCGGCAGCAGGGTCGCCACCTTGTACAGCAGGCTCCGGGCGGCGCGGGCGTTCGGGTGGCCGTCCTGACCGACATGGCGCAGGCCTTCGATCAGCGCCTCAAGCTCTTCCGGCGTCAGCATCGTCGGCGGCAGCATCAGGGGCGCGCGCAAAAGGTAGCCAAGGCCGCGCTCACCCGTCACCGGGATGCCGGTCGCCGCCAGCATCTCCATGTCGCGCCAGATCGTGCGGGTGGAGACGCCAAGCGCGCGGGCAAGCTCGCCCGCCGTATGAAGCCGCCCGTCGCGCAGGACCTGCACGATATCGAAAAGCCGCGCGTCGCGTTTCATTCAGTCTGTCCGGACGCGTGGGCAGATTGCCCACCCTACTGACAAAATACTGTCAGTAGACTGCGGCTGGCAAGCGGCTTCGCCCTTGGAACCCGGGTGCTGCTGGCCCTAATACGGGGTCAGCTTGTAAATCCCGCCGGATGCGGGGCTGGAAACGGAGGATCAATATGAGTCAAATCGGACCATGGAGCTTCTTGCTCATCGCTATTGTCGTGCTTGTCCTGTTCGGAAAAGGCAAGATCGCGGGAATGATGGGTGAGCTTGGCAAGGGCATCACCGCGTTCAAGCGCGGCGTAAGTGACGGCACCAAGGAACTGGACGACGCGAAGGTCGAAGCAGCCCGGGACGTGACGCCGTCCGACAAGGACAAGGTCTGACCCTAGGGTCGGATGCAAAGGACACGCAATGGATTTCAGCTGGTCCGAGATCATGGTCGTCGGCATCGTGGCGCTGATCCTGATCGGCCCGAAAGACCTGCCCGGCATGTTCCGCGAGCTTGGCCGGTTTACCGCCAAGATCCGGGCGATGGGGCGGGACTTCAACCGTGCGTTGGAGAGTGCCGCCAAGGACTCTGGCGTCAAGGATGTGGCGGACGATCTGCGCAAGATGACCAACCCCAAGGCGATGGGGCTGGATGCGATCAAATCCGCCGCGGACAAGTTCGACAAATGGGACCCGCTGAAGCCCGCGACGCCGAAACCGGCAGCACCCGCGCCTGCGCTGGGGCCGGGGTTGGCCACCACGCCCGTGACCCCGCCTGCAACCCCGCTTGGGCCTGCGACCGCAGCCTTGGCCGAGACGGTTCAGGCCAGGAAGATCGCCGCCACCGAACGGGCTGCGGCTTTGGCCGAGGCGAAGGCACCGTCCGCCCCCGCGCCGGTCGAGCCTTCGGCCGTCAAGCGCGGTGGCCGTACCCGGAAACCGGCCTCTGGTGCTGGCGATCCGGCTGCGAAGCCTGCCAAGGTGCCTGCGATAAAGCCAACCCCAAAGCAGGGCGATAGCGCACCATGACCGACAGCATCGAAGACAGCTCTGCCCCGTTGATGGAGCATCTGGCCGAACTCAGGAACCGGTTGATCTGGTCGGTCACCGCCTTCATGGTGGCGATGGTCCTGAGTTTTATCGTGGCCGAGCCGATCCTTGATTTCCTCCTTTCCCCGATCGAACAGGCGATGCGCGGGCTGGGCGATCCGAACCCGGTGATGCAATACACCGCCCCGCAGGAGTATTTCTTCACCCTCGTCCACATCTCGGTCGTCGCGGGGCTGATGATCAGCTTTCCGGTCATCGCCTACCAGCTTTGGCGCTTTGTCGCCCCCGGGCTTTACCGCAGCGAAAAGCAGGCGTTCCTGCCGTTCCTCCTTGCCTCGCCGATCCTGTTCATGACCGGGGCGGCGTTTGCGCATTTCGTGGTGACGCCGATTGCGATGACGTTCTTTCTGGGCTTTGCCGACAGCTATTCGGTGTTGGCAGCACTGGTCCCGGGGCTTGGCGACGCGACAACCACTCTGCCTGCGACCGAAATCGCCCCGGCCGTCAGCGAGTCCGGCATCGACATCGTATTCCAGGGCAAGGTGAACGAAACGCTGGGCATCAGCCTGAAGCTGATCGTCGCCTTCGGCTTCTGCTTCCAGCTCCCTGTGCTCCTGACGCTGATGGGCAAGGCCGGGCTTGCCACCTCGGCCGGGCTGGCGGGCATGCGGAAATATGCCATCGTGCTGATCCTGGTCGTCGCCGCCCTCGTGACCCCGCCCGATGTGATGAGCCAGCTGATCCTCTTTGCGGCGGTCTATCCCTTGTACGAGGTTTCGATCTTCCTGATCCGCCGCATCGAAAAGCGGCGCGAGGCAGAGCTTCGGGCCGAGGGGCTCTGGGATGATGAGGTTGACGGCGATCAGGGTGCCGAGGACGCGGGGCCGAAGGCGTGAGCGATGCGCTGACCCGCATCGCCGCCGCACTTGAGCGTCTGGCCCCCGCGCCGCTGCCCGCCCCGGATTTTCAGGCCGAAGCCTTCGTCTGGCACACCGAACCCGACCGGCTGGAGCCGGTTGCCACCGTCTCACGCGTCGACATCGGGCTGCTGGTCGGGGTGGATCGATCGCGCGACACGCTTTTGGCCAACACCCGCCATTTCGCCAAGGGGTTGCCCGCCAACAACGCGCTTCTTTGGGGCGCGCGGGGGATGGGGAAATCAAGCCTCGTCAAGGCGGTGCATGCGCAAGTGCGGGCCGAGGGGCTGGATCTGAAGATCGTCGAGCTTGCCCGCGACGACCTCCCCTCGGTGTCACGGCTTCTGGCGCAACTGCGCGCCGCCCCGCATCAGTTCATCCTGTTCTGCGATGACCTGTCGTTCAGCCACGACGACCAGCATTACAAATCCCTCAAGGCCGTGCTTGATGGCGGGATCGAGGGGCGGCCGGCGAATGTGCTCCTATATGCAACCTCCAACCGCCGCCACCTGATGCCGCGCGACATGATCGAGAATGAGCGTTCGACCGCGATCACCCCGGGCGAGGCGGTGGAGGAGAAGGTCTCGCTCTCCGACCGGTTCGGTCTGTGGCTTGGGTTTCATCCCTGCAGCCAGGATGAGTATCTGGCGATGATCCGGGGCTATTGCGCGGCGCATGGGGTGGTGGTGTCGGATGACAGGTTGCAGGCCGAGGCGGTTGAATGGCAGGCGACGCGCGGCGCACGCTCGGGCCGGGTCGCGTGGCAGTTCTTTCTCGACCTTGCGGCGCGCGAAGGCGTGCCGTTGCGCGGATGAATGACCACCCCGCTTGCAAGGGCTGCCGCCAGGCCCTAACTGCACCGCTGTGATGCTGACCGAAATCCTGATCCTTCTCGCCCTGATCGTGCTGAACGGCGTCCTTGCGATGTCCGAGCTTGCCATCGTCAGCGCCCGCCCGGCCCGCCTGAAACCGCTGGAGGGCAAAAGCCGGGGCGCGCGGATGGCGCTGAAGCTGGCCGAAAACCCCGGGCGATTCCTGTCGACCGTTCAGATCGGGATCACGGCGGTCGGGGTCTTGTCCGGGGCCTTGTCGGGCGCGACACTGGGGCTGCGGTTGCAGGACTGGCTGGTGGCCGAAGGTGTGCCGCCTGACTGGGCCGCGACCCTGGGTGTCGGCGGGGTGGTTGTCGTCATCACCTATGTCAGCCTGATCATTGGCGAACTGGTGCCAAAGCAGCTTGCCCTCCGCGATGCCGAAGCCGTGGCGATCCGCGTCGCCCCGGCGATGACCTTCCTTGCCTTTATCGGCGCGCCGGTGGTCTGGGTCCTGGAAAGCTCGGGCAAGCTGGTCCTGTGGCTGCTGGGCCAGCGCGGAACCAACGTGAACCGGGTGACCGAGGAAGAGGTGCATGGCCTGCTGACCGAGGCGCATGAAGGCGGCGTCCTCGAACCCGAAGAGCGGGAGATGATGGCAGGCGTCATGCGCCTGTCGGACCGCACGGCAAGCGCGCTGATGACCCCCCGGCACGAGGTCGACATGCTGCCCCTGCATGCCACCGGGGCCGAGGCGATGGCAGCGCTCCGCCGGGTCGTTCGCCCCCGGATGCCGGTTGCCGATACCGACGGGACGGTGGTCGGGATCGTGCTTCTGGCCGAGGCGTTCCAGGTCGTCTCACGCCGCGAGGCGCTGGATATCCGCTCCCTGGTGCGCGAGGTGCCGGTGGTGTCGGACCGGACCGAGGCGCTGGATGTGCTGGAGATCCTGCAGCGGTCCGAACACCGCATCGCGCTGGTCTATGACGAATACGGCCATTTCGAAGGCATCATCACCACCGATGACGTGCTGGCCGCGATCACCGGGGCCGTCGCCGCCAGCGAGGCGGACGAACCCGCGATGGTCGAGCGTGAGGATGGCAGCCATCTCGTCGCAGGCTGGATGCCGGCGGATGAATTCTGCGACAAGCTGGGCCTGCCCCGGGCGATGGCGGGCGATTACGACACCGTCGCCGGGCTGGTCCTGCACCAGCTGGGCCGCATCCCGGAGCTTGGCGCGCTGTTCGCCGGGGAAGGCTACCGGTTCGAGGTGATCGATCTGGACGGCCGCCGCATCGACAAGGTCCTGGTCAGCCGGATCGCCGCCTGACCCCGCCTGACCCCCGGCGCTACTGCAGATAGGTCATCGGGTCGAAGCTTTCCTTCGAGGTGTTGCGCACTTCGAAATGCAGGAAAGCCGGGTCGCCGGCAGCAACCGTGCCGATCTGTTGCCCGCGCGCGACGGTCGCCCCTTTCGCGACCGTGGTGCCGCTGACGCCGACATAGACCGTCAGCAGGTTCCCGGCATGGCGCAGGATGACGATGCCCTTGCCGTTCGGCATCGGCGGCCTTCACGGCGGTGCCAGCCGGGGCGGCGATGTCGATGCCCTGGTTCGTCTTGGCGTCGTAGCTGCGGATGATGTTGCCCGTGACCGGCATCACGAACTTGGCCGCCGACGCTGCCGAAGCGTCGGCCCCAAGCTCGGGTGAGGGCGGCGTCGCCTCGGGTATCTCGGCGGCGGCGACGGTCTCTTCGTCCGGCAGGGGGTCCGAGGCCGAGGGCGGTTCGGGCGTGGGGGACCCGGCACCGGGCAGGACGGTCACCGGCTCGGGCTCGGGCGCGGCACCCGTCGCGATCGGGATGATCAGCGTCTGGCCTTCGCGCACCGCCATGTCGGGGCCAAGCTGGTTCCAGTCGGCCAGCGCCTTGGCCGAGACGTTGTAGGTCCGCGCGATGGTAAAGGCGGTTTCGCCGCGCGCCACCCGGTGGGTAAGCGGCTGGCCCGAAACCGGGGCGGAACCCGCGACCGTGCCGGATGGTCCGGCGGCATCGAGTGCGGTGGTGGCAATGGCGCTGATATCCACCCCGCCGCCGACGGTGGTTGGCTGGCCGGCAGCAGCGACGCGGGACGGCAGCAACAAAAGCTCACCCTCGCGCAGGGGGTCGGTCGGGCGGAGAGCGTTCGCCTGCGCCAGATCGTCGGCATTGAGCCCAAGGCGACCGGCCATCGAGGCCACCGACTCGCCGCGCCGCGCGGTGGCCAGCTGGTAGTCGGGGTAGGAAATGATGCCGTTCGTATCCGGGGTCGGGGCCGCCGCCGTCGCCTGTCGCGCCGCATCCGAGGTGTCGCCCCCCCCGGCCCGCAGATCCCAGTCTAGCCCGTTGTCCGAGACGCAAGCCGAAAGGGCCAAGGTGCTGACGCACAGGAAAAGACCCAACCGGGAAATCTTGCCAATTCGCTGCATGCGTCGCCGCCCTTTGCTCAGTCGCGCCGGAAAACCCCGGATCAAGGCACCTTTTACTCGGAGCCGAGGCCCTCTACCAGTGGGACAAAGCGGACTGGGCGAAGTTCCTCATAATCAAAGCCGCGTGCGTTGCGGGTGACCTTGATCAGGCTTTGCACCGCGTCGGACTGCCCGACCGGCAGGACCATGATCCCGCCGGGTTTCAACTGCTCCATCAAGGGGCCGGGCGGGTCTTCGGCGGCGGCTGTCACGATGATCCGGTCGAACGGGGCCTGATCGGGCAGGCCGAACGACCCGTCGGCGGCAATGGTGGTGATGTTGACGATGCCAAGCTGGCGAAAGATCTCGCCCGCCTCGCGCGCGAGCCTGCGGTAGCGGTCCACCGTATAGACCCGCCGGGCAAGGTGCGACAGGATCGCCGCCTGGTAGCCCGACCCGGTCCCCACCTCCAGCACGGTGTCGCGCGGGTGGACCTGCAGCGCCTGCGTCATCAGCCCCACGATCGACGGCTGGCTGATCGTCTGGCCGCAGGCGATCACCCGGGTATCGGTCACCCCGCGAGAGCGAAGCGCGAACAGGAACCGCATCTTGCGTTCGGCAAGCTCGTCGGAGGGGATGAACTCCTCCTCCCCCGTGGTCATGCGAGGCGTACCGCAAGATCGGCGATCAGGTCATGCGCGGTCAGATCGGCGCGCATCGGGGTGACCGAGATGTAGCCCTCAAGGTTCACAGCGGCGTCGGTGCCGGGCAGGGTCGGCGTGTGCTGATGCCCGCCCTTGATCCACAGGAACTTGCGCCCCGAAGGCGACTGGTGCGGTTCGACCGAAAAGGCCGTATCGCGGCGAAAGCCCTGGGGGGCGACCTTGATGCCGCGCGTCGTGGCCCCGGGAAGCGGCGGGAAGTTCACGTTGTAAAAAACGCGGTAGTCATCCTGGGTCCAAATCCCCCGATCCAGAAGCGCGCGCACCACCCCGGCTCCGTGCAGCCGGGCGCTTTCAAACGGATCGGCAAGCCTGGCATTCTCCGGCCCGAAGAATTGCGACAGCGCGATGGCGGGAATGCCCTGCAAGGCCGCCTCCATCGCACCACCGATGGTGCCGGAGTAAAGCACATTCTCACTGCTCGATGCCCTGCGCGAGAAGGCGGGCGCAAGCTACACGCCTTATGTCTCCTCCAGCTGGCCGACCGATATCGACAGTGGCGGACAGTTCGTGGCACTGGCGCAGCTCAAGCCTGAGATGGTGTGTAGCTGATGCAGTGACCCACGCCGGATTGCTCAAAGGCGGGGGCGACGGTCCAGATCTCGCCCTTCGGGCCGGCGATGGTCGTGGCGATCTCGGTCAGGACCGCAAGCCCGGGTGCGTTGATGCCGTCATCATTGGTGATCAGGATGCGCATCGCCAGGGTCCTCCATGGCCGGACGAACCGGCACCTCCCTGCTTAGACGAGGCACTGGCTCCCTTCAAGCGCTGGCCCCCTTCAAGCGCTGGCCCCCTTCAAGCGCTGGCCCCGGTGGGTAAGGCTTGCGCGCTGCGGAATTCAGGTTTCAAGACGCAAGCACGCAAAGACCCTTGGCAGACGGCGACCGCCGGCGAGGATGAGCTGAATGCGAGGTTCAACGCCGCCATCGCGAAGATCCGCGAGGACGGGACCTGTGACAGGATCACCGCCGGTTACCTTGCCTCGTCGATCCAAGGCTCGTAGCTGCCGCATGGGCCGAACCGGCCAGCGCGGGTCTTCCTCGTCCCGGCGGGTTTCCTGCCGGGACGAGGATCTGTCGCGCCGACCAACCACCCCACAGGTGCCAACGGTTGCGAAATCGAGCGCTTCGCGCCGGTCTTTTGCCTCGCCTCTGCGCGCCAAGGCGCGCAACCGGCTCAGACGTGCCTCCGGCGGGGATATTTTTCCAGAAAGGAAGCCTGCATGGCCGAGCTTTCCTACATCCGGTTTGATTTCTACACCGACGGCCGCCGTCTGGTGTTTGGCGAGTTGACCAGCCTGCCCGCTGCGGGCCTTGACACGTTCTATCCGGCGACGGGCGAAGCGATCTTCGCGATCCAGTCGTGGTCCGGGTCGTTCTTGAACCGCCATTTACGAAGCGGTCCGGCCATCACGTTCAGATAGTACATCTCGTAGCCATAGGGCGCGCCGCAGGGGTGGTGGCCTTTCGGCACCAGAACCACGTCGTGATTCTTGACCGCCATCGTCTCATCCAGCGCGCCATCCTCGGTATAGACCCGCTGGATGCCGAAACCCTGGGCCGGGTTCAGGCGGTGATAATACGTCTCCTCCAGATAGGTCATGCGGGGGAAGTCATCCTCGTCGTGCCGGTGGCTCGGATAGCTTGACCAGTGCCCGGCCGGGGTGAAGACCTCGGTGACCAGCAGGCTGTCGGCGACGTCACGCCCCTCCATCGCGATGTTGTTGACGTGGCGGGTGTTGGTGCCCTTGCCCCGTGGCGTCAGCGCGATGCCCTCCGGCCCCAGCCGCTGCGCCCTATGGCCGCCCTTGCCGGGCGCCGAACAGACCGCCAGCGTGCAGACGGTGGTCGCCATCGCCCGCCAGTCGCTGCCGTTCGGGACGTAAAGGCAATGCGGCGGAGTCTTCTCGAACACATCCATCCGGGCACCCATCTCGCCCCAGTCCTGCCCGGCTGCCTCGACGTGGGCCTTGCCCTCGACCAGGACAAGGATCACCTCACGGCTGGCAGTTGCCGCCTTGGCCACATCGCCGGGTTCCAGCCGGTAAAGCGAAAACCCCACATGACCCCAGCCCGCAGTTTCCGGTGTGATCGCATGCACCTGACCGCGCGCACCAGTCGGTTTTCGCAAAAGCCCGGCCATGCTCATCCTTTCTGCTCAAATATCCCGGGGGTCCGGGGGCTGGCCCCCGGTCGGTCGAAGGTCTAGTTGACCAGCCATTGCCCGCGCGCGCCTGCTCTATGGGCGGTCCGTGCCTCGTTCACTTCCGGCCGGTCCGACACCTCCGGCACCGCGACCTGCCACCAGCTGCCGCCGGCACCGGTGCCGGGGCCGGGGTCGGTGTCGATCACGATCATCGTCGGGACCGTTGCCGATTTCGCCGCGCGGATCGCGGCCTCAAGCTCGGCAATGGATCCCGCCTTGACCGCATGGGCCCCCATGCTGCGGGCATGGCCGACAAAGTCGAGCGCTGCGGGATTGACGTGGTAGGCGTCGTCGAGAAGGTTGTTGAACGCAGCCCCCCCGGTCGCCGCCTGCAGCCGGTTGATGCAGCCATAGCCCCGGTTGTCGGTCAGGATCACCGTGAAGGGGATCCCCATCATCACCGCCGTCGCGAGTTCGGAATTGGCCATCATGTAGCTGCCGTCGCCGACCATGCAGATCACCTGGCGGTCGGGCCGTGCGAGCTTCACCCCGATCGCCCCGGCAATCTCATACCCCATGCAGGAAAAGCCGTATTCGGCATGGTACCCACCGGTCGAGCCCTTCCAGAGCACATGGAGGACCCCCGGCATCGAGCCCGCGGCCGAGACCACGAGCGCGTCCTTGCCCGTGCTGCGCTGCACCGCGCCCACCACCTCGGCGTCCGACGGCAGGGCGCTGCCGTTCGGGGTGGCGGTCAGGGCGGCGGTGGTCTCGAACCACTTGGCCCGGTTGGCAAGATCGGGGTCCGGAAAGCGGTGCTGGCCCAATGCCCGCGACAGCTTTTCAAGCGTCACCTTCGCATCGCCGACCAGCGACAGCGCCGTCCGCTTGGCGGCATCATAGCCGTGGACGTTGATCGACAGAAGCTTGCGGCCCGGCGCGCTGAACACGGTCCATGAGCCGGTGGTGAAATCCTGAAACCGCGTGCCGACGCCGATCACGAGGTCAGCCTTCGCCGCAAGGTCGTTGCCGCAGCCGGTGCCGGTCACGCCGGGCGTGCCGAAGTTGAGCGGCTCTTCCCAGTCAAGCGCGCCCTTGCCGGACTGGGTTTCCACCACCGGAATGTTGTGGGTCTGGGCAAAGGCCAGCAGCGTCGCCTCCGCCCCGGAGTACAGCACCCCGCCGCCCGCCACGATCAGCGGCGACTTTGCCGACTGGATCGCGGCGACCGCCGCCGCAAGCTCGCGCTGGTCGGGTTCGGGGCGGCGGATGGCCCAGATGCGCGGCTCGAAGAAGTCGATCGGATAGTCATAGGCCTCGGCCTGGGTGTCCTGGCAGAAGGCAAGGCAGACCGGCCCGCAATTGGCCGGGTCGGTCATCACCCGCAGCGCCCGGGGCAGGGCGGTCAGGATATGCTCGGGGCGCGAGATCCGGTCGAAATAGCGCACCACCGGGCGGAAGCAGTCGTTGGCGCTGACGGTCGCGTCGTCGAAATCCTCGATCTGCTGGAGGACCGGGTCGGGCGCGCGGCTGGCGAAGACATCGCCGGGGATGAAGAGGACCGGCAGGCGGTTCACATGCGCGACGGCAGCGGCGGTGACCATGTTGGTGGCGCCCGGCCCGATGGAGGAGGTGACGGCCATCGCCTTCCGGCGGTGGTTGGCCTTGGCATAGGCGACGGCGGTATGCGCCATCGTCTGTTCGTTCTGCCCGCGCCAGGTCGGCAGCGTGTCCTTGTGGGCATGCAGCGCCTCCCCCAGACCGGCGACGTTGCCATGGCCGAAGATCGCCCAGACGCCTTCGATGAAGCGGCCGCCGTCTTCGGACTTCTGCAGCGAAAGCCAGCGCACCATCGCTTGGGCGGCGGTCAGGCGGATCGTGGTCATGGGCAGGCCTCCTGTCGGGCGGCGTCCCAGATCTGGCACAGCCGCATGTAGCTTTCTGCCATCATTCCGACGGCGGCGGTATCGCTGATCTCGTCCTTGAACCAGGCGCGGGCGGCCTGGCCGAAGATCGTCCTTCCGATGGCGAAGCCTTTCACCAACGGATGCCGCGCCGCAAGGGCAAGCGAGGCGGCAAGGGCGGTCTCGCTTGCGTCAAGGCCAAGGACGACGATGCCCCGGGTATGGGGGTCGTTGCGGGTGATTGTGGCGCAGGCGTTGGTCCAGGCCTGATCGGTGGCCAGGGGCTCCAGCTTCCACCAGTCGGGGTAGATGCCAAGATCGTAGAACCGCTGGATCAGCCGGGCGCTGGTGTCATCGGTCACAGGCCCGACCTTGGAGGGGATGAGCTCCAGAAGAAACTCCAGCCGGTTGCGGCGGCAGGCGTGAAACAGGCGGCGGATGGTCTCTTCCTGGGCTCTGCGGGTGGCGTCGTCATCGTCGGGGTGGGCAAAGCACAGGACCTTCACGACATGGCCCAGCGGCCATTCCATGAGCCCGCCCAGGTCGGGGCCAAGCTCGGGTTCCAGCGTCAGGGGACGCGAGCCGGGCCATTCCACCGGACGCCCGATCCAAAGGCCGGTGCCCGCCGCCTGAAAGAGCGCGTCACGGCCAAGGCGGCTGTCGCAAAGGATGCCGTGGCCGGGCTTGCCGTTGGCGGTGTGAAGGGCGGCCTCTAGGCAAAGCTTTTTGAAGCGGCCGATCTTTTGCGGTGTGGCGCCCGCCATCGCTTCCAGTTGGGCGCGGTGGTCAAAGGCGAAGACCCGCATCGTCTGGTGGTCGTGGTGGCGGTTGGTGGACCAATGGATCTGCTCCAGCGCCGGGTCGTGGCGGAGGGCGGGGGTGACGACGCCGCGCTGAAGGAAGAACTGCAACTCCTCCCAGCTTGGGTAGGCGGGGGTGCAGCCGTGGCGGCTGACGGCGAAGGCACCGCAGGCATTGGCATAGGTCAGGGCGGTCGGCCAGGCTTCCCCGTCTAGCCAGCCTTTCAAAAGGCCGGACATGAAGCCGTCACCTGCACCAAGGACGTTGAACACCTCGATCGGGAAGCCGGGGCCGGTTTGCCCTGCGTCCAGGCTGTCGGGGATATCGCCCGGAAACGCCGCCGCCCCCATCGGGCCGCGTTTGCAGACCAGGGTGGCTTGGCTCACGGCCCGCACGGCGCGAAGGGCAGCAATGGTGTCGGTGGTGCCGCCGGCGATGTGAAACTCCTCCTCGGTGCCGACGATCAGGTCGAAAAGGTGGAGCGTCGCCTGCAGTTTCGCGGTCACCTGCGCGCTGGCGATGAACCGGCTTTCACCATCGCCATGCCCCGCAAGACCCCAAAGGTTGGGGCGGTAGTCGATGTCAAGCGCGGTCTGCAACCCGTGTTTCCGTGCCAGGGTCAGGGCCTTCAAAACCGCCGCCTCGGTCCCTGGATGCGATAGATGGGTGCCGGTCGCGACGACCGACCGCGCCTCGGCAATGAACCCCTCGTCGATGTCATCCTCGCACAACGCCATGTCGGCGCAGTTTTCGCGGTAGAAGATCAGCGGGAACTGCTTGTCGTCGCGGATGCCAAGGAGGACGAGGGCCGTCAACCGCTCCGGATCGGTCTGGACGCCGCGCACATCGACCCCCTCGCGCGCCAGTTCCTCGCGGAGGAAGCGCCCCATGTGTTCGTCGCCAACCCGGGTGATCAGCGCCGACCGCAACCCCAGCCGAGCGGTCCCGGCAGCGATATTGGTGGGCGAGCCGCCGATGTATTTCTGGAACGAGCCCATATCCTCCAGCCGCCCGCCGACCTGCGCGCCGTAAAGATCGACCGACGAACGGCCGATGGTGATGACGTCAAGGCGGCGTTCGGGGTGGGTCATGGGGCGCTCCCTTTGGGCTGGGACCACGCGCGCCAGCCAGAATATGGAATAAATATTCCAAAAAACCGACCTTGCCTAGCCCGTTTCCGCGCGCCGCGCCGCGATGGCCAATGCCAGCGCCAAAGCCAGCGCAATCGTCGCCGACAAGGAGCGGAACTTGCCGAAATCCACCTCGGCCACGGTCAGGATCACGTCTGCGCTGTGCATAAGGGCGGTGCCGGGCGGATCGGTCAGCACGACCACAGGCAGGCCTTGCGCCCGCGCATCCGCCATGAGGGCGAGCGTCTCTTCGGCGTAGGGCGCGAAGGTCGTGGCCAGAACCGCCGCACCTTTTGCGGGCGCAAGCGCACCGTGCTTCTGCAAGACCGTGGGCACGCCAAGCTGGGCAAAGACATAGTCCAGATAGGCCGCAACCGGCAGCGCCCGACGATACCCCACGAGATGCAGGCGCGATGCCCGTGACAGGATCGCCACCGCCTGTTCCAACGCAGCCTCGTCCAGATCCTGGGCCAGCTGCGCCAACGACTGGCGACCGGCCTCGACAAACTCGGCCACCAGGGCGGCGGGGTGGTCGGCCGGACCGGTCTTCAGGTCGGCAAGCCGGGTGGCATAATCCGGCAACGCGGCGGGCAATGCGGCGCGGAACAGGCGCTGCAGATCGGAATAGCCGGAAAACCCCAAGGCCTGGCAAAGCCGCATCATCGCCGAGGCCGAAACCCCCGCGCCCGCCGCAAGGTCGGCAACCGTCAGGACGGCAATCCGGTCCTGCTGGAGGACAAGATGCGCGGCGCAGGTCTGCAACCGGCGGGGCAGGTGGCCGTCAAGCTCGGCCAGGCGTTGACGAAATGCCGCGATCGTGGTCGGGGCGGGCTTTGGTTCGGGGGCGGACCGTTTCATCCCGCGAGCCTAGCAATATGGACGGAATAGTCCAATGCACCCAAGGTCTGGCAAGAACGAAAAGCCCCGCCCCTTTCGGGACGGGACCGATCACGTCACAAGGGTCGATGGGTTACTGGCTCAGCTTGTTGTATTCGGCCAGGCCGGTCGACACGATGTCATACCACTCGCCCGACTCCCGCATTTCGGTGATGCCGCGGTTCAGCATGGCGATGTAGACCCGGCCGCGCGGATTGCTCTTCGAGGTGAGGAAGTGGTGCTTGATGAAGGTCGCCAGTGCCGGGTTCGTCACCACGCGGTCGGTCGCGCCCAG
>NCDS01000070.1 GCA_002280315.1 Rhodobacterales bacterium 32-66-7
ATCAACCGCAACACACTGAGAAAGAAGATCACCGAGCTTGACATCCACGTCGCCCGCCGCCGCAAGTTGATGTAGGCGGACTGATGTAGAGGCGCAACATCCATTGTGTCTTTCGGGTTTCACTGTGCGACCGATCAAGATATGGTAGGTCAGGGCGGTGGTGGCCCGGGTGGACGGGCAAGCGGATTGGATCGCGCATTTCAGACGGATATCCTGTCCCGCCTGTCGCGACTGCTGCGACGGCGACGGGTGCAGACCTTGCTGACGCTGGGGCTGGTCGTGTTGGGCCCGGTCCTTGCGGTGGCCACATTCCTTGCGATGGGGCCGTTCAACCAGGATGCGGGGTCGCCCTTCCTGCGGCTGATCCTTTTGTCCGACCTCGTCTATGTGCTGGTGATTGCCGCCCTGGTCATGGTGCGCGTAAGCCGGTTGATCGCCGACCGCCGCTCACGCTCGGCCGGGTCGCGGCTTCATATGCGGCTTTCCGGCGTGTTCATGCTGGTGGCGCTGGTGCCGACGGTGCTGGTGGCGGTCTTTGCCGTTCTGTCCATCAACATCGGGCTTGAGGGCTGGTTTTCCGATCGGGTCCGGTCGGTCGTCGGGGCCTCGCTGTCGGCTGCCGAAGCCTATGAGGTGGTGCAGCGCGACGATCTGGCCGAGGATGCCGGGACGCTTGCCGGGTATCTGAACCGCGCCAAGTCGCAGGCCTTCGTGCTGCGCGACGACCAGTTGCGCCCGCTTCTCAGCCAGGCGCAGTCGGTGATCCAGCGCGGGCTGAAAGAGGCGTATCTGGTCGATGGCACCGGCGCGCTGAAGACCCGGGGCGAACGGTCGTATCTCTTCGGGTTCGAGGATCTGTCGGACGATCAGCTCCGCGCCGCGCGCGAGGGCAACACCGTGCTGATCCCGGACTGGGAGGATGACGAGTTTCGCGCCCTGATCCGGCTGGAGGCGTTCACCGACCGCTACGTCGCGCCCGGTCGGTCGGCTTGCCGGGGCAGCCGAACGCGTCGGGGGCGGCGATCTTGACGTGCAGGTGGTGGAGGAGGACGGAGACGACGAAATCGCCTCGCTGGGCCGCCTGTTCAACCAGATGACCCGGCAGTTGAAAGGCCAGCGTGAGGCGTTGGTCGACAGCCACCGCCAGACCGAACGCCGCCGCCGGTTGTTCGATTCCGTGCTGTCCAACGTCACCGCCGGGGTGATCGGCCTCGATAGCGACGGCGATGTCGATTTCGTCAACCGCGCGGCCGAGCGGCTGCTGGACCTTGCGGATGGTCGGTCGGATGTACCCCTCGCCGCGGCCGTGCCGGAGTTTGCAAGCCTCTTCGACCGGCTTCGCGACGGGGGGGGCAGCGCGGTGCAGGAAGAGCTGCGCCTGACCCGGAAGGGCAAGCAGGAAAGCCTTCTGGTCCGCATGAGCCGCCGGATGAGCGAGACCGGCAATCTTGAAGGCTATGTCGTCGCCTTTGACGATGTGACCGACCTCGTCTCGGCGCAGCGCATGGCCGCCTGGGGCGATGTCGCCCGCCGCATCGCGCATGAGATCAAGAACCCCCTGACCCCGATCCAGCTTTCGGCCGAACGGATCAAGCGCAAGTTCGCCCCCCAGGTCCGCGAGCCGGAGGATCTGGAACAATACACCGATGTCATCATCCGCCAGACGGGCGACCTGCGCCGGATCGTGGATGAATTCTCCAAATTCGCGCGGATGCCGGAACCCGACCGGCGTGACTGCGATCTGGTGGAACTGGTCCGAGCGGCGGCGCTTTTGCAGGAAAACGGCCAGCCGGGGGTGCACTTTGTCAAGGATATCCCGCGCACGCCCATGCCGATGGAGCTTGACGCCACGATGATCGGCCAGGCGCTGACCAACCTGATCAAGAACGCGGGCGAGGCGATCGAAACCCGGGTCGAGAAAGCCTCCGCCGGCTTCCGGCCCGAGGTTCGCATCGCCCTTGTGACCGAAGACAACGAGGCGGTGGTGCGGATCGCTGACAACGGCATCGGCCTGCCCCCCGACCGCGCGCGCCTGTTCGAGCCCTATGTCACCACCCGCGAAAAGGGCACCGGCCTTGGTCTGCCCATCGTCAAGAAGATCATCGAGGAGCATGGCGGCACGCTTGCCCTCCTCGACGCGCCGGCCTTTGACGCCAGCGGTCATCTGGGCGCGATGGCCGAAATCCGGCTGCCGTTCCAGCCGCGCAAGAAAGCCCGACCACAGAAACCACCGGAAAGCGCCGCTCGCAGCGCCGCCGGCGGACAAGGAGACTGACAGCATGAGCATCCTGATCGTGGATGACGAAGAGGATATCCGGGAGTTGATCGGCGACATCCTGCGCGACGAAGGCTATGTGACCCGGCTTGCGGCGAACGCCGACGATTGCCTTGCCGCGATCAATGCCGAACCACCGGCGCTGATGATCCTGGATATCTGGCTCAAGGACAGCCGGATGGACGGGATCGATATCCTGAAATCGGTGAAGCGCGACAATCCCGATATTCCGGTCGTGATCATCTCGGGCCACGGCAACATCGAGATTGCGGTCGCCGCGATCAAGCAGGGGGCGTATGACTTCATCGAAAAGCCGTTCAACATCGACCAGTTGATGGTCGTCGTGGCGCGGGCGATGGAAACCTCACGCCTGCGGCGGGAAAATCTGGAACTGCGGCGGCGGGATGTCGCCTCGTCGGAAATGCTGGGCTCGTCCAGCGCGTTTCGGGCAATGAAGGCGAACCTTGACAAGGTGACCAAGTCGAACGGACGCGTCATGCTGACCGGTGAGCCGGGGTCAGGCAAGGAGATGGCCGCGCGCTATATCCACGCCAATTCGGCCCGCGCCTCGGCCCCGTTCGTCGTCGTCTCCTCTGCCGCGATCGAGCCAGAGCGGATGGAAGAAGTGCTGTTCGGCCGCGAAACCCCCGAACGGCGGGTGGAGCCGGGTCTTCTGGAGCAGGCGCATGGCGGGGTGGTCTATTTCGACGAAGTGGCCGACATGCCGCTGGGAACGCAGTCGAAGATCCTGCGAGTCCTGACCGAACAGCAATTCGCCCGCGCCGGGGGGACCGACAAGGTGCGCGTCGATCTGCGGGTCATCTCCTCCACCAGCCGTGATCTTCGCACCGAGATCGGCATGGGCCGCTTCCGGCAAGAGCTTTATGACCGGCTGAACGTGGTGCCGATCGCCGTGCCGCCGCTTGCGGAACGCGCCGAGGATATCCCCGAGCTTGCCGCCCATTTCATCGGCTGGTTTCACAAGACCCAGGGCCTGCCCGCCCGCAGCCTGTCGGCCGAGGCCGAGGCGATGCTGCAGACCATGGCCTGGCCCGGCAATATCCGGCAGTTGCGCAACGTGATCGAACGGGTGTTGATCCTGGGCGACACCTCGGGCCCGATCGACGCGGGGGAATTGCCGGGCACCGAACCCGCCGTCGAAAGCGCCGCCGCCCTGGGGATATCGGCAACCGTGGCGGCCTTGCCCCTGCGCGAAGCGCGGGAATTGTTCGAACGGGACTATCTTCTGACCCAGATCAACCGCTTTGGCGGCAACATCAGCCGCACCGCAAGCTTTGTCGGCATGGAACGCTCGGCCCTGCACCGAAAGCTGAAATCCCTTGGCGTGGTTGGCACCGCGCGCGGCTTTGGCCGGGGCTTTGGCGAGTTCGAGGAATGACGCCGGGTCCGGGTCGATTGACCCCCCCGGCCTGATCTGACATGCAGACGCGTGACGCGGATCGCGGGGGTTTCTGATGAAGGTCATCATCTGCGGCGCTGGTCAGGTCGGTTGGCAGATTGCCCGCCACCTTGCGGGCGAAAAGAACGATGTGACGCTGGTCGATGTGAACCCCGATCTGGTCCGGCGCGCGACCGACACTCTGGACGTTCAGGGCGTGGTCGGGTTTGCCAGCCACCCCGACGTTCTGGAACGGGCCGGGGCGCGCGACGCCGACATGCTGATCGCCGCCACCCATTCCGATGAGGTGAACATGGTCACCTGCCAGGTGGCGCAGGCGGCGTTCGACATCACCCGCAAGATCGCCCGCATCCGCGCCCCGAACTACCTTGGCGCGCTTTACGGCGATCTGATGACCAGCGACCGGCTGGCCATCGATGTGGTGATCAGCCCCGAGCGTGAGGTGGCGGAAGCCGCGCTCCAACGCCTGGCCGCCCCTGCGACCTTCGACACCGAAAGCTTCATGGGGGGGCGGGCGCAGCTCCTGGGCATCCAGCTTGATGCGGAATGTCCGGTGTTGAACACGCCCCTGCGGCAGCTGAACGAGCTTTTTTCGACCCTGCGCGCGATTGTGGTCGGCATCCGGCGTGACGGTCGTCTGTTCGCCCCCGACCCGGGCGATCAACTTCTGGCCGAGGATCAGATCTATGTCTTCAGCCATTTCGAGGATCTGAACCGCAGCATCGAGATCTTCGGCAAGACCACCAAGAAACAGGAGCGTATCGTCATCGTCGGTGGCGGGAATGTCGGGCTTGCCGTGGCCCGCGCGCTTGAGGCGCGGTCGACCCGGGTCCATACCAAGATCATCGAAAAGGATCGCGCCCAGGCCGAAGCAGCGGCCGACGGGCTTGAGCGAACGATCGTTCTGCATGGCGACGGCATGGACATCGACCTGCTGATGGAAGCGGCGATCGACCGGGCCGATGCCATCCTTGCGGTGACCGATGACGACAAGACCAACCTTCTGGTCGCCGTCCGCGCCAAGCAGGCGGGCTGCCAGATGACCATCGCGCTGGTCAACGATCCGACCCTTGCGCCCCTGATTGCCCCCCTCGACATCGACGCCTACATCAACCCGCGCGCCACCACCGTCTCGTCGATCCTGCGCCACATCCGGCACGGACGGGTGCGGGCGG
The DNA here is from genome assembly GCA_002280315.1 of Rhodobacterales bacterium 32-66-7. GTDB lineage: Bacteria > Pseudomonadota > Alphaproteobacteria > Rhodobacterales > Rhodobacteraceae > Tabrizicola. The sequence goes on from NCDS01000070.1 coordinate 4,871, forward strand.
TCTATTCCATCGGCGACGCCGAGGCCGAGATGATCGAGGCGCAGGTCCTGTCGACCTCGCCCCTGTCCGGTCGGCTGATCCGCGATATCGAATTTCCCGAAGGTGTCCTCGTGGGCGCGGTCATGAAGGGCGAGCGGGTGCTGAAGCCGACGGGCGATCTGCGGATCGACTCCGGCGATGTCATCGCCCTGTTCACCATGAGCAAGGACGTGCCGGAGGTTGAGCGCCTTCTGCAGGTCTCCATCGACTTTTTCTGATGTTGGCGCGTCTGGCCGAACTGCCGCTTCTGGTCGTGCTTCTGGCCATCGCGGGGGTATTGGCGCTGGTGCCGGCGGTGCATGGGCTGGCGGTCCTTGATTTTGCCGTCGCGCGGGATTTCTTCTATTCGGCGCTGGTGCTTCTGATCCTTTCGGCGATGCTTGGCCTCGCGACCGCAGCCTTTTCCCCGCGAGATCCGGCGCAAAGCCAGCTTGCCTCGCTGGTGGGGGCCTATCTCGCGCTGCCGTTTGCGTTCCTGTTGCCCTGGGGTCAAGCACTGCCGGATACCACGTTTGTGAACGCCTGGTTTGAAATGACCTCCAGCTTCACCACCACCGGCGCCACGGTCTATGAGGCGGACCGGCTGTCCGACACGCTCCATCTTTGGCGGGCGATCGTCGGCTGGTATGGCGGGTTCCTGATCCTGCTCGCGGCTTACGGCATTCTTGCCCCCTTAAGCCTTGGCGGGTTCGAGGTTGCCTCGGGCCGGGTTCCGGGGCGGCGCGCGGTGGCCACGACCCAGGCGCAGCGCCTGGCCGAGCCTGCCCAGCGTCTGGGCCGCTGGGCCCTGCGGCTGCTGCCGGTCTACGCGGGGCTGACGCTGGCGCTCTGGATCGGGCTCATGATGGCTGGCGAAGGCTCTACGACCGCGCTGATCCAAAGCATGGGCACGCTCTCCACCTCGGGCATCAGCGGGCAGTCCGACCTGTCGGATCGCATCAGCGGGTTTCCCGGTGAAGCGCTGATCTTCGTGTTCTTCCTCTTCGCGCTCAGCCGCCGGGCCTTTCCCGTGCCGGGGATCGGCACCGCACAGGGTGGCCTCTTGGCCGATCCTGAGTTGCGCCTGGCGCTACAGATCCTTGGCCTGGTCCTGATCCTGCTGTTCTTTCGCCACTGGTTCATCCGCGGCAATGCCGACGACATCGACAGCCTGCACGAGGCGCTCGCCTCGCTTTGGGGCGTGCTGTTCACCGCGGCCTCGTTTCTGACCACCACCGGCTACGTCTCGGCGGACTGGCAAACCGCCGCCGACTGGTCCGGCATCGGCACCCCGGGCATGATCCTGCTGGGGCTTGCCATCCTTGGCGGCGGCATCGCCACCGCGGCCGGGGGGGTGAAACTCTTGCGGATCTACGCGCTTTTGCGCCATGGCAAGCGCGAGTTGGAGCGTATCATTCATCCAAGCTCGGTCGGTGGAGGCGGGCCTGACCTGCGCCGCCTCTTGCAGGAGGGGGCGCAGCTTGCCTGGGTGTTCTTCATGCTCTTCGCGATCAGCATCGCGATCGTGGTTGGCGTTCTGACCCTTCTCGGCGTCAGCTTCGAACCGGCACTGGTGCTTGCCATCGCCGCGCTGACGACCACCGGCCAGCTTGCCGATCTTGGTGCCGGCGCCCCGATTGTCTACAGCGATCTCTCCGGGTCGGTGAAACTGGTTCTGGGACTGGCGATGGTCCTTGGCAGGCTTGAAACGCTTGCCCTGCTTGCGTTTCTGTTGCCCGCGCGCGGGCGGCGCTAAGCTTTTGGGCTGGAATCTCCGGCCAAGCCGCTTCATACTTTCGGTCCGGTCGACGATAACGGCCGGAGACGGGCAGGCGTAAATCCGGCCCGATCCAGATGCGACAGTGAAGCGATAGAAAAACAAGGCAAATCAATGGCCGCCGACAAGCAAAATCTGCAAGACGCATTTCTGAACCATGTGCGCAAAGCCAAAGTGCCGGTAACGATCTTTCTGATCAACGGTGTCAAACTCCAGGGTGTGATCACCTGGTTCGACAATTTCTGCGTGCTTCTGCGCCGCGACGGCCAGTCGCAGCTGGTCTACAAGCACGCGATCTCCACCATCATGCCGGGCGCGCCGATCAGCCTTTACGAAGGCGAAGATTGACCGGCGAGCCGCCCCAGGACGATGACGACCTCGTTCCCAAACGGGACGGAAACCGGTTGCGCGACACCGCCGCGCGCCCGACGCGGACCTATGTGCTGCATCCGGCGCTGAAGTCCCGGTCTGCCCGGCGTCTGCCCGAACATGGGCTGGCCGAAGCGGTGGCGCTTGCCTCGGCCCTGCCCGAACTCGACATTGCGGGGTCCGAGGTGGTGCGGCTGGCGCGCAGCAGTCCCGCCACGCTCCTCGGCTCGGGCAAGGTCGCTGAGCTGAAAGATCGGTTCAAGGCCGACGAGATCGAGCTTGTGCTGGTCGATGGCACGGTAACCCCGGTCCAGCAGCGCAATCTGGAAAAGGACTGGGGCGTCAAGCTTCTGGACCGCACCTCGCTGATCCTGGAGATTTTCGCCGACCGCGCCCGCACCCGTGAAGGGGTGCTCCAGGTCGAACTCGCCGCCCTTTCCTACCAGCGCACAAGGCTGGTCCGCGCCTGGACCCACCTTGAACGCCAGCGCGGCGGCTTCGGCTTTGTCGGCGGCCCCGGTGAGACCCAGCTTGAAGCTGACCGCCGCGCCATCGACGATCAGGTGATCCGCCTCAAGCGGCAACTCGACAAGGTGGTCAAGACCCGCGAATTGCACCGCGCCTCGCGCCGCAAGGTCCCGTTCCCGCTGGTGGCGCTGGTCGGCTATACCAACGCCGGAAAATCCACGCTGTTCAACCGGATGACCGGGGCCGAGGTGCTGGCCAAGGACATGCTCTTCGCCACGCTTGACCCCACCATGCGCGGCATTGTCCTGCCGGGCGACACTGGCGGGGCAGGGCGAAAGATCATCGCCTCCGACACCGTGGGCTTCATCTCTGACCTGCCCACCCAACTGGTCGCCGCCTTCCGTGCCACGCTGGAAGAGGTGCTGGAGGCGGACCTGATCCTCCACGTCCGCGATATCAGCCACCCCGAGACCGCCGAACAGGCCGAAGATGTGACCGAGATCCTGACCGCCCTTGGCGTCAAGCCCGAGGTGCCGCTGATCGAGGTCTGGAACAAGCTTGACCTCGTCGACCCCTCCGCCCGTGCCGCCCTTGACGCCAATGCCAGCGGTCGCGCCCAGGTCTTCCCGATCTCGGCCCTGACGGGCGAGGGGCTCGCCCCCCTCCTTGCCGCGATCTCGCTGACCTTCGACGAGGCGAAGACCGACCGCAGCCTGACCCTTTCCTTCGCCGAAGGCCGAAAACGCGCCTGGCTTCACAAGGAAGGCCTCGTCATCACCGAGACCGAGACCGCGGACGGCTACCACCTTACCGTCCGCTGGACCGCCCGGCAAAAGCAGCGCTTCCGCGACCTCTGACCGAACCGATCCTCCTTTCTGCCAAAATATCCCCGCCGGAGGCACGCCGGAGCCGGTTGGCCAACGGCCAGAGGCGACAAAAACAGCGCGCGGAACGCGCTCGATTTCGTAACCGCCGGGGCAGGGGAACTACATGGGGCGGGGAAGGGCAAGGTAGATGCTGTCGCTCCACTCATCGCGCCAGCGGATGGTTTTCTCTGCCCGTCCGGTTTCCACAAACCCGAGGCTGCCCAGAAGCCGCAGCGAGGCTGAGTTGCGCGGGTCGACATCGGCGGTCAGCGCGGCCAGGTCATGCGCGGCGAAAAGATGGGGGATCACCGCACCCAACGCCTCGCGCCCCAGGCCCTGCCGCCAGTGATCGGGATGAAGCAGGTAGCCAAGTTCCGGCAGCCGCCAGGCCCCGGCCTTGCCGATGACCCTGCCGTCCCGCTCGATCACGAAATCGTCGGCTTCGGGTCCGGCGTCGATCATGGCTGCCAGAAAGGCGCGGCTTTCCGCCAGCGTCTCGTGCTCCGGCGTCGCCCAGTAGCGCATCACCGCCGGATGCGACAGCACAAGGTGGAGGTCGTCCAGATCCTCCCTCCGGGCGCGGCGCAGGATCAGCCGGTCGGTGCTGAGCCTCATTCCGCCGGCCGCAGGACCATGATCCCCGCCGCCGCCGCGCGGGCAAGTTCGGGGTCGAGCGACATCGGGATATATTCGCCGCGGCGCCAAAGCTCACCCAAATCGTCGTAAAACCGGCTCAACGGATGGCCGGACTGGCCGGTCGCGGTGATGAAGACCGAACTGTCGGGATCGGCAAAGTCGTAGACCCCGCGATAGCCTGCGGAATGGACGTTCTGGAACGGCTCATCCCCGGTGCCACGGGTCACACCGCGCATCAGCGTGTCGCTGCCACCGCTGGTCGACTGATAGATGTTCACGAAATACCGCAGGCCCGGCACGTTGCCGAGAACCGGATGCTCGTGCACCGCCTGATGCGCATCACCCCAGCGCCAGCTTTCGATGCTGCCGCCATAGCGCTCGGTCAGCTGCAACAGCGCGTCGTCCAGCGCGATCCGGGCCATGTCGTCGCAGGTTTCAACCGGTTCCGACTGGATCACATCGCACCAGACCGCAGCGCCGCCGATGTTGCGATAGACCCGCTCAATGAACACCGGCGAGATCTGGGTATAGCTGTCGGCCATCGCGCCAAGTTCATCCCGGATCAGTCGGTCCATCAGCGCGCGCAGCCAGGCCTCGGCGATGAGTGGTTCCGGCAGATGTTCGTTCATCTCGCCGTTCCAGTTGCCAAGAAGGCTGAGCGTGAGAGATCACCGCCGATCAGCGGCAACAGCGCGCGCGCGGTCGGGTTGACGGTGTCGAGCTGCGCCTCGATGAAGCTTTCGCGGGTGTGCACCTCGCGCGCGCGCATCAGGGTAAGCCAGCGCTGGATCCGCTGCGTGTCGCCCCAGTCGAAGCTCACATGTTCGGGGAAGGGGCGGTCGACGGTCTTGTTGTTGGTGTTGCCCAGAAGGCCCGAGGCCGGGTTGACGAAGCGCGGGTTGACCTCGTAGGGCAGGATGCCCTTGAACCCGGCGGCCGGGTTCTGCGCCAGGACGGGCAACCGTCCCTGCGAGGGGTGGGCCGGATCGCGCGCCGGCAGGGCACCCACCACCTGCATCGCAATCCCATCGGCGTCGGCGAGCATCAGGTTCTGCGCGGGTGCGACGACCAGCCGACCGGCCTCCAGCGCCTCGGGGATGTTCTGCGCCATCATCAGCCGGACCGCCGCGGTGATCGAGGTGTCGGCCCCACTCAGCGCCGTCCAGCTGAGCGCTGCGACATGGCCTTCGGGCGTGATGCTGTCGAGGTCGTACTGCGAGCCGGGCAGGATCGGCCCGTTTCTTGACCAGCGCAGGGTCAGGGTGACCGGGGCAGCACCCGCGACGGTGATGATCGACTGGCGGCTTTGAAAGGTGGCCCAGCCGTCCGGGGTGCGGTATTCTTCGGGATTGTCGGGGTTCAGCTCTTCGATCAACAGGTCCTGATCGTCGACATAGGCCGAGGTCAGGCCCCAGCCCAGCCGTTCGGACCGGCCGATCAGCACCGCAGGCACCCCCGGGATCGTGCCGCCGATCACCGCGCCCGACTGGAGCTCCAGCCGCGCAAGGTACCAGATCGTCGGCGCGGTCAGGTCCATATGCGGGTCATTGGCCAGAAGGCTGCCCCCCGCCGCCGACCGCGCCGGCATCGCCGCCCAGGCGTTCGACGCCCCCGCCAGCCCGGGTTCGGCAATCGGTGACAGGGGGCCAAGCGCGAAGTCGACCGGCGCGAAGTCCGGGACCACCCCCGGCACCAGCAGCGCATAATCGGGCAGCGCCGCGATGCCGTCGCCGGGATCGTCGGGCAGGATGTCGGCCAGCCGTTCGGACGGCAGCAGAAGCGAGGTCCGGGCGCGCAGCACCTCGTTCTGGAGCGAGCCGCTCAGCTGCAGGGCCATCAGCTTCAGGATGGCGATGGAATCCGCGGGAGACCAGGCGGCGATCTCGCTGGAGAACAGAAAGAACTCCGGTGCGCCACGGCCACGGGCTCCGGCACTGACCTCGTTGATCCAGGCGTTCACCCCGGCCGAATACGCCTCCAGCGCCGCCATGGTCGCTTCGTCCTGCGCCGGAACCGAGGCGAGCGCCAGCCCATACAGGTCCAGCCGCCGCATCAGCTCATCCACCTTGACCGTGGCCGGGCCAAAGGCTTCCGACAGTCGCCCCTGCGCGGTGCGGCGCAGCATCGTCATCTGCCAGAGCCGGTCCTGCGCATGGGCAAAGCCAAGCGCGAAATACACATCGGCGTCGTTCTGGCCGAAGATATGCGGCACGTTGTTGTTGTTGCGCACGATCTCGACCTCGGCCGAAATGCCGCGCAGGGTGAAGTCCTCGGAATAGTCGACCAGCGACCGCGACAGGATGTAATAGGTCAGGATCAGCGCCAAGAGCCCAAGGGCAATCGCGGCGGTCAGCAGGCGGATCAGCCAGCGAAAGGTGGTCAGCATCGGGGGCCTGGCGGATCAGGTCCTAGTCGATCAGGCCCGAAAGGGCAATGACCGGGGGATGGTGATGGCGAAAGTTGCGTTTCTGGGGTTGGGGGTGATGGGCTTTCCGATGGCGGGGCATCTGGCCGCCAAGGGGCATCAGGTGACGGTCTATAACCGGAGCCCGGCGAAGGCTGCCGCCTGGGTCGCGAAACATCCGGGCCGGTCTGCCGCCACCCCGCGAGAGGCGGCGCTGGGGGCCGATTTCGTGATGGCCTGCGTCGGCAATGACGACGACCTCCGCGCGGTCTGCCTTGGGGCGGACGGGGCTTTTGCCGGGATGGCGAAGGGGGCGGTCTTTGTCGATCACACCACGGTTTCCGCCAGGGTGACGAAAGAGCTTGCCGATATCGGCACCGCTGCGGGTCTGGCCTTCGTCGATGCCCCGGTCTCGGGCGGTCAGGCTGGGGCGGAGAATGGTCAGCTTTCCATCATGTGCGGCGGCGATCCGGCGGACTATGCCAAGGCCGAGCCGGTGATGGCCGCCTACGCCCGCATCTGCCGCTTGATCGGCCCGTCAGGGTCCGGGCAGCTTGCCAAGATGATGAACCAGATCTGCATCGCCGGCCTGATGCAGGGCCTCTCCGAAGCGCTTGCCTTTGGCCAGAAGGCAGGCCTCGATGGCGAGAAGGTGGTGGAGGTGATCTCCCAAGGCGCCGCCGGGTCCTGGCAGATGCAGAACCGCCACAAGACGATGCTGGCGGACCAGTTCGACTTCGGCTTCGCGGTGGACTGGATGCGGAAAGACCTTGGCATCTGCCTGGATACGGCGGACGAGATCGGCGCGCGCCTGCCGGTGACGGCGCTGGTGGACCAGTTCTACAAGGACGTGCAGCTGATGGGCGGGGGCAGGGGGGATACGTCGGGGTTGATCCGGCGGTTGAAGTAGCTCGACCTGGACCATCCAACTTTTCCTGCATCATCTTTTCCCGGAGCCTCGTTTGACCCTGTTCGAAGACCTGCAACGCGCCCGAACCGAAGAAGACGTCAAGGACGCCTATATCAAGGCGCTGGGACTTAAAAGTGTGTTCAAGGGCCTCGTCGATATCCAGACCCCCGAAATCTGGTTCGAGGCAAAGGAAGCCCCGACCCCGCCGCTGCTGATGTTCGCGCAGTTGCTGTCCTACGTTCACGCCGCCCGAAAACGAGGAGAGGCGATTCCCGGCTTTCTTTGCGTGATTGACCGGGAAAAGGCGGCTTTGCTGGAAACCCGGCACGCCATGGCGATCCTGGAAAATGACGCCATCGCCTGGCCAAAGTCAGGGTCATTGGCAGACAATGCGCTTGCGGCAAAAATTGCCCCCTACATCGATACGCAGTTTGTTCTTTACCGGATCGACGGCTATGAGAAGGAATTCATCAAGGCAGCCAAAGATGCCATCGGTGAAGGCCGCATCATCCGCACCCCGATCACGCCCGACAATCTGCGGCAGGTGTTCGACAAATGGGTGGCGATGGTCGGAGTGGAACTGGGCGTCAAACGCGCGGCGGATTACGCGGTGCTGTTCTTTGCCGACATCATGCATGACGGGC
>NCDS01000071.1 GCA_002280315.1 Rhodobacterales bacterium 32-66-7
GGGTGCCCATGCCGTCTCGGGCCGGGGCAGCAGCACTTCGAGGCGCAGAGGCTGTCCCGGATACAGGCCGTCCCGTTCCTCCAGCTTCACGAGGACGCGTCCCAGCTGGCGCGCGCCGTCGAGTGCGGGTGACAGGTCCTGCGCGGGGTATTCAGCTGTCGTACCGTCGGGCAGCTGCAGCCGCACGCGCACGTCGCCGGCGCGCACGCCGGCGAGATCGTCCGGGAACAGCAGGCCCTCGGCCCAGAGCGACCGGTCGTCGGCGACGACGCGCGCGACGGCACGCCCCATGACCACGAACTGCGCCATCGTGCGATCACCCGCACTGAGCAGTTCGCCGGGCTCGGGGCGTTGCCTGGTCGTAGGATCCGTCTCGCAACGAGCGGCCTCGGGCCCACTTGATCGGAGGGCCGCCTGATGGACCGCCTCCCCCCCTGGGCCGACATCGTCCTGGTCCCGCTGATCTCCCTCCTCCTCGCGGCGATCATCTCGGCTCTGGTGCTTCTTTCCATCGGTCAAAGCCCGGTCGAGGCGTTCAATGTCATGGTCGAGGGCGCCCTGGGGTCGGCCTATGGCTGGGGCTATACGCTATATTACACCACCAGCTTCATCTTCACCGGCCTTGCGGTGACCGTGGCCTTCCACGCCGGCCTCTTCAACATCGGCGGTGAGGGGCAGGCACAGCTGGGCGGGCTGGGCGTGGCGGTTTTCTGCCTTTCCCTGCCCTGGCCGCACTGGTCGCTGGCGCTCGCGGGCGCGGCGATAGGGGCGGCCCTCTTCGGTGCGGCCTGGGCGGCGATCCCGGCCTATCTGCAGGCCAAGCGCGGCAGTCACATCGTCATCACCACGATCATGTTCAACTACATCGCGGCGGCGCTCCTGGTCTATCTTCTGGTCGACTGGCTGCGTCCCACGGGACAGATGGACCCGGCCTCGGCCCGCTTTCCCGAGACGGTGAAACTGCCGACCCTCGACACGATCCCGGGCTTCAGCCTGATCTTCGACAAGCCGGTCCCGGCCAATGTCACGCTGTTCCTGGCCCTCGCGATGGCGGCGCTGGTCTGGGCGATCCTGTGGCGCACCCGGATCGGCTACCAGATCCGCGCCTTCGGCAAGTCCGAAGCGGCGGCGCGCTATGCCGGGATCAACCCGACCTACATCATCATGGTGGCGATGCTGATGTCGGGCGGCCTTGCCGGAATGATGAGCGTGAACAACGTCATGGGCGAGGCGGAGCGGCTGTTGCAGAACTCCTCCGAAGGGGCGGGGTTCATCGGCATCGCGGTGGCCCTGATGGGGCGCAACCATCCGGTCGGCGTGGTGCTGGCGGCGCTTTTGTTCGGGTTCCTCTACCAGGGCGGGGCCGAGCTTGGCCTCTGGACCTCGATCCCGATCGAGATGCGGATCGTCGTGCAAGGCCTCGTGATCCTGTTCACCGGGGCGCTCGACATGATGGTGCGGATGCTCCTGACCCGGGCGTTCGGGCTGATGCGCAGCCAGAAGCTGGGGGCGGCCTGATGGATTACGCAACGCTTCTCCAGATCCTCGACAGCACGCTGCGGCTGGCAACGCCGCTCCTCCTCGCCTGCCTTGCCGGACTGTTTTCCGAACGCGCAGGCATCTTCGACATCGGGCTGGAGGGGAAGATGCTTGCAGCCGCGATGGCCTCGGCCTCGGTCGCGTTTCTGACCGGATCGGTCTGGGTCGGGCTCTTGGCGGGGATCGGCGCTTCGCTGCTCTTCGCGCTCATCCACGGGCTGGCCTCGATCACCTTCCGGGGCAACCAGCTGATCTCGGGCGTGGCGCTGAACTTCCTTGCGTCCGGGATCACGGTCCTGGTCGCGAAGGGCCTCTTCAACCAGGGCGGCGGCACCCCGCAACTGACCGAAGGCGCGCGGTTCTACGAGCTGACCCTGCCCTTCGCCGAGGCATTGCAAGACGTCCCCCTGATCGGCCCCCTCTATAGCGAGGTGATCTCGGGCCACCCGCTTCTCGTCTATATGGCCCTGGCCCTCGTGCCCCTGTCCTGGTGGGTGCTTTACCGCACCCGCTTCGGCCTCCGCCTCCGCGCGGTCGGCGAAAATCCGGCGGCAGTCGATACCGCTGGCGTCTCGGTCACGGGCTTGCGCTTTGCTGCGGTGGCGATCACCGGCGTCCTTTGCGGGCTTGCCGGGGCCTATATGGCCACAGCGCTCCAGGCCGGCTTCGGGCGCGAGATGACTGCGGGGCGCGGCTATATCGCGCTTGCCGCGCTGATCTTCGCGAAATGGCGGCCGGTCGCGGCACTTTGGGCCTGCCTTCTCTTCGGCTTCTTCCAGGCGCTTGCCCTGCGTCCCGACGTGGTCGAGGCGGTGGTCCGGGTCAAGGTCCCCGTCCCCTTCCTCGACGCGCTGCCCTATATCCTGACAGTGATCGTGCTTGCCGGGTTCATCGGCAAGGCGATCCCGCCCCGCGCGGGGGGCGAGCCCTATGTGAAGGAACGTTAGGCAGCAACACCACTCCCGCAAAAAGCCCCGACAAAAGGCCCAAAGACCTCCAACCCCGACAATTCGATTAAAATTGTGCTTCCTGTTTGCCCAAATATCCCACGGGGGTGCGGGGGTGTGAAACCCCCGCTTCCGGCCCCTCGGCAATCCCCGAATCGACCACATCGCGCCCGAATTCCAGCCCATGCCGCGACGAGGACAAAGGCCGTTTGACATCGCCGCCAAAGGCGCGCAAGCCTTTGGTCATCCGCCGCTTTCACTCCTCCCGATCCGCCTTCAACGGGCCGCCTCGATGCAGCTTTACCTTCCCATAGCCGAGGTTTCGGTCAGCGCCTTCCTGCTTCTGGGGCTGGGGGGCATCGTCGGGTTCCTGTCGGGCATGTTCGGCGTCGGCGGCGGGTTTCTGATCACGCCGCTCCTCTTTTTCATCGGGGTGCCGCCAGCCGTTGCTGTTGCCACCGGGGCGAACCAGGTCGTCGCCTCGTCGATCTCGGGTGTGCTGGCGCAGGTCCGCAGGAAAGGGGTGGATTTCCAGATGGGCGGGGTCCTTCTGGCGGGCGGCATCCTCGGCTCGGCGATCGGGGTCTGGGTGTTCCGGCTGATGACCGCCGCCGGTCAGGTCGATCTCTTCATCCAGCTCTCCTATGTCTTCTTTCTCGGGCTGATCGGCGCGATGATGCTGCGCGAAAGCCTGGCGAGCCTGTGGCGGTCGCGCGTCCCCGGCGCGCCGGTCCGCCGGTCGCATGTGCATTCCTGGGCACATCGGCTGCCGTTCAAGATGAAGTTCCGCGCCAGCGGGCTTTACATCAGCGTCCTGCCGCCCGCCCTGGTCGGGGCGGTGGTCGGCTTTCTGGCGGCGATCATGGGGGTGGGCGGCGGCTTCATCATGGTGCCCGCGATGATCTACCTTCTCGGCATGCCGACGCGGGTGGTCATCGGCACCTCGCTTTTCCAGATCATCTTCGTCACCGCCTTCACCACCGTCATGCACGCCGTCAGCAGCCAGACCGTCGACATGCTTCTCGCACTTCTTCTGATCCTGGGCGGGGTGGTCGGGGCGCAGATCGGCACCAGGGTCGGCGCGCGCCTGAAGGCCGAGCAGTTGCGCGTCCTTCTCTCGCTTCTGGTCCTTGCCGTCTCGATCCGGATCGCGGTTGATCTTCTGGTCACGCCAGACGAGCTTTACTCCGTCACGCCCGGGATCTTGCCATGATCCGGGCCATGGTCGGGGCGATGCTTCTGCTGGGCGCGCTTGGCCATCCGGCCCCGGCGCAGGAAAGCATCGTCTCCGGCCTCAGCCAGAACCGGGTCTCGATCACCGCCGATTTCGACGGGTCGGAAATTCTGGTCTATGGCGCGGTCCGCCGCGACGCCCCGCCCCCCAAGGGCGGACCGCTGGCGGTCATCGTCACCGTCGAAGGCCCCGCCACCCCGGTCATCGTCCGCCGGAAGGGCCGGGTCGCCGGCATCTGGGTCAACACGGATGAGGTGCAGATCGACAGCGCCCCAAGCTTCTATGCGGTGGTGACGACCGGCCCCCTGGACCAGATCCTGTCGGACACGGAAAACCTCCGCCATGCCATCACGATCGAGCGGGTGATTCGCGCCATCGGCATCACCGCCGAGGCTGACCGGTCGGGCGAATTCATCCTCGCCCTCCTCCGCGTCCGCACGAACGAGGACCGCTTCCGACTGCTGGAGGGCCGGGTCGAACTGACGGATGAGACGCTGTTCCGCGCCGATGTCGTCCTCCCCGCCAACCTGACCGAGGGCACCTACAAGATCCGGCTGTTCCTTTTGCGCGACAAGAAGGTCGTGGCGCTTCAGGAGCGGTTGATCGGCGTGCGCAAGGTCGGGCTGGAGCGGTTCGTCTACACCCTCGCGCAAGAGCAACCGCTGATTTACGGGTTGCTCGCACTGGTCCTTGCCGCGGTGGCGGGCTGGGGCGCATCGGCGCTGTTCCGCCTTCTGCGCGCGTAAAGCGGCGGTCGGTCCGGCGAAGACCGACCCGAAGGGGAAGGATGAGCCTTCGCTCAACCCTTCTTCTTCACCCCTGCCGCCTCGAGCACCGCAATCCGCGCTTCCAAGGCGGCGTTTTCCTCACGCGCCTTCTGTGCCATCGCGCGCACCGCGTCGAATTCCTCGCGGGTCACGAAATCACGGTCGGCCATCCAGCGGTCGACAAAGCTGCGGAACGCGGTTTCCGCCTCGGCCTTGGCCCCCTGCGCCACGCCCATCGCATTGGTCATGAGCTGGCTCATGTCGTCAAAGAACTTGTTGCCGCCTTGCATCGCGCACTCCTTCATGAGCTGGGCATCCAGATAACCATATGGCCCGGGCAGGCCCTTGCGACAAGGCGGTCGATTGCCGCCAGTTGACATGGCGGCACCCGACCGCGACAAGCGGGCATCCCTCTCTCAAGGTGCAGCATGATCCCCTTTCCAGACATTTCCCCGAACCTGTTCCAGATCGAGGTGTTCGGCATCACGCTCGCCCTCCGCTGGTACGCGCTGGCGTATATCGCGGGCATCCTTATCGGCTGGTGGATAATCCTGCGCGCGATCCGCACGCCCCGGCTGTGGGACGGTCCGGCCCCGGTCACGTCCGAACAGGTGGAGCGGTTCTTCACCTGGGCCGTGGTCGGCATCATCCTTGGCGGGCGGCTCGGCTATGTGATCTTCTACAACCCCTCGGCCTACCTTGCGGAGCCCTGGCGCATTCCGATGCTGAACGAAGGCGGCATGGCGTTTCACGGCGGCTTTGCCGGGGTGGTTGTGGCGGGCCTGTGGTTCTCTCGGCGCGAGCGGATTTCTCCCCTCTCCCTTGGTGATCTTCTGGCGCTGTCGGTGCCGGTCGGGCTGATGCTGGGCCGCATCGCCAACTTCATCAACGCCGAGCTTTGGGGCCGCCAGACCACCTTGCCCTGGGGCGTGATCTTCCCGGGTGAGGCGGCCCAGACCTGCCAAGGCGTGATCGGTCTCTGCGCTCGTCATCCCAGCCAGCTTTATCAGGCGGCGCTGGAGGGGTTGCTCCTTGCGCTGGTCCTCATCTGGCTCGCGTTCCGGCGCGGCGCGCTGAAGCGCCCTGGCCTCGTGATGGGGGTGTTCCTCATCGGCTACGGCCTTGCACGGTTTCTGGTCGAATTCGTCCGCCAACCCGATGCGCAGTTTGTCAGCCCGGGCAATCCGGTCGGCCTTGCGGTCCAGATCGGCGGCTACGGGCTGACCATGGGGCAGCTCCTGACGCTGCCGATGCTGGCGGCTGGCCTCTGGTTCATCTGGCGCGCCAGGTCCCGATGACCCCGCTTCAGGCCCTGTTGATCGAGCGGATCAGCCACGGCGGCCCGATCAGCTTGGCCGACTATATGGCCGAATGCCTCCTCCACCCCCAGCACGGCTACTATACCACCCGCGATCCGTTCGGGGTTGCCGGCGACTTCACCACCGCGCCCGAGATCAGCCAGATGTTCGGCGAGTTGGTCGGCCTCGCCCTGGCCCAGGCCTGGCTCGACCAAGGCGCACCCAGCCCCTTTACCCTGGCCGAGCTTGGGCCCGGGCGTGGTACCCTGATGGCCGATATCCTGCGGGCAACCCGTGTCGTGCCCGGCTTTCACACAGCCGCCCAGGTGATGCTGGTCGAAGCCTCCCCCACCTTGCGGCGGGTGCAGGAAAACACCGTCTCTCGCGGCCATGACCTTGGCCTCTGCTGGGTCGAGGCAGCGCATGACCTGCCAGAACAGCCCTTGTTCCTGGTCGCGAACGAGTTCTTCGATGCCCTGCCGATCCATCAGTACCAATGCGTGAACGGGCTGTGGCATGAACGCCTTGTCGGGCTGAAGGACGGCGCACTCACCTTCGGTCTGGCCGAGCGTGGCGCGCCGAGCGTCGGCCTTCTGGCTGACCGTTCGCCGGTTGAAGGGAAGATCATCGAACAGGGCCGCATCGCCCGCTTCGTGGTTTCTGCGGTGTGGCATCGGCTGACCCATCATGGCGGCCTTGCGCTGGTCATCGACTATGGCGACTGGCGCTCCAACGGGGACACGCTGCAAGCCCTGCGCGCCCATGCCTATGACGACCCCCTTGCCCATCCGGGAGAGGCCGATCTGACCGCCCATGTCGATTTCGAGGTCCTCGCCGGTCTTCACCCGCATCACTACACGACCCAAGGCGAATTCCTGACCCGCCTCGGGATCAAGGCGCGGGCCGACAAGCTTGCCCAAGGGCTAAGCGGTGCCGCGCGGGAAAGCCACCTTGCCGCACTTCACCGCTTGACCGATCCGGCGGAAATGGGTTCGCTGTTCAAAGTGCTGGCGCTGACCCAGGCCCGCGCCCCCCTGCCGCCGGGATTTGCCCCCTGATGCCCAAGACGCTGGAGATCATCACCTCGGACGCGCTGCCCTGCCGCCACGGGTTCTTTACCCGCAAGGGCGGCGCGTCCTCGGGCATCTTCGCAGGCCTCAACTGCGGGGCCGGATCGACCGATCAGGCCGATATCGTGGCGATCAACCGCGCCCGCGTCGCCGAGGCGATGGGATTGCCCGCCGCCGCCCTGACCACGGTGCATCAGGTCCACTCCGCGCTTGCCTTGCCAGTGACCGGCCCCTTCAGCCACCGGCCCGAGGCGGACGCGATGGTGACCGCAACGCCGGGTGTGCTTCTGGGCATCCTGACCGCCGACTGCCAGCCGGTTCTGTTTCACGACCCCGGGGCGCAGGTCATCGGAGCCGCTCACGCCGGCTGGCGCGGCGCGTTGGATGGTGTGCTTGAGGCGACGCTGACCGCAATGGCAACCCTTGGGGCCAGAGCCGACCGGATCGTGGCGGTGATCGGGCCAACCATCAGCCAGGCCGCCTATGAGGTCGGACCCGAGTTCTTCGACCGCTTCCTTGCCGAAGACCCGGCAAATGCCCGCTTCTTTGCCAATGGTCACGGCGACAGACTGCTGTTCGACCTGCCCGGCTACAGCCTTGCCCGCCTGCGCGCCGCCGGGGTGGCCCATGCCGAATGGACCGGCCATTGC
This sequence comes from Rhodobacterales bacterium 32-66-7, assembly GCA_002280315.1. Taxonomy (GTDB): domain Bacteria; phylum Pseudomonadota; class Alphaproteobacteria; order Rhodobacterales; family Rhodobacteraceae; genus Tabrizicola. The sequence continues at coordinate 7,506 of NCDS01000071.1, forward strand.
ACCTACAGCGACGCAGCCCGGTTCTATTCCTTCCGCCGCACCACCCACGCGGGCGAGGCTGACTACGGGCGGCTGATCTCGACTATCCGGCTTTGAATGCGGCGGGGTGCTGCATGAAAATGCACCGTTTGCAGCATGAGTTTTCCCCAAGCCCGCCGCAATCGGGGTGTCATCTGGCCCGGACAAGACTGTTGGTGCCGGGAAACATCATGCTGATCGAGACAAGAACAAAGCGCCGCTGGCTTCTGTCCGTCCTGGACACGGCGGCCGACGAAACCGAACCGCGCCTGCGCGGCCGGACCGGACGACGGCAGCTTGCCGATCCATCGACGGCGGCAGCGGGCCAGAAAGGGTTCGTGATGCGGCTGAAGGCCGTCGCCCGGCCCCTGTCCGACGCCGCGCGCTAGGGTTCCGTTCCGGTCAGGCGTTTCGGGCCAGACGGGCCTCCAGCACGTCGAACGGCAGCCCGGGTTCGTCCTTGGCACAGCGGATCACCAGACTGGTCTTGACGTTCGCCACGTGCGGGGCCTTCAAAAGCTGCTCGGTCAGAAAGCTTTGGAAGCTGGAAAGATCGGGTGCCACGCATTTCAGGATGAAATCGATCTCGCCGTTCAGCATGTGACACTCTCGCACCAGGGGCCAGGCCTTGCACTGCGCCTCGAAGGCGGCAAGGTCAGCCTCGGCCTGGCTGTTAAGCCGAACCATGGCGAAGACCTGCACCTCGAACCCAAGCTCACGCGCGTTGATGCTGGCATGGTAGCCGCGAATGAACCCGGCCTCTTCCAGCCCGCGCACCCGGCGCAGACAGGGCGGCGCGGAAATACCGACCCGGCTGGCAAGCTCGACATTGGTCATCCGGCCTTCGGCCTGCAGTTCCGCCAGGATCTGACGGTCGATCGGGTCAAGCTTCTGTCCGGCCATGGTGCCTCCTGTCGCTCAACCCTTACGTCCCGGCGGGCTGGCGCGCAATAATATTTCAACATTGCGCAAGAAAGCGTTTGCCGCGCGGCCATGCAGCCCCTGCAAACCGCCCATGCAGGGGCTTTCGGCCTTGAGGCCAGCCGACTATATCGAAGCGAAGCAATCGGGGGCGATCATGGGCGAGACGCGGCATACCAGGGTTCTGATCATCGGATCGGGACCGGCAGGCTACACGGCGGCAGTCTATTCCGCCCGGGCGATGCTGAACCCCCTCTTGATCCAGGGCCTGCAACCCGGCGGGCAGTTGACCATCACGACCGAGGTCGAGAACTGGCCCGGCGACACGCATGTGATGGGCCCAGACCTGATGGTCCGCATGCAGTCCC
>NCDS01000072.1 GCA_002280315.1 Rhodobacterales bacterium 32-66-7
CCTCTTCCGGTGGGGCGGGGTTGTCGACGCAGACGTTGTAGGCGGCACCGGGGTTCGGGCGGCGGATCGCCGCCTCCAGCACCTGGGCGATATCGTCGACATGGATGCGGCTGAAGATCTGGCCCGGCTTGATCACCCGCCGGGCGGTGCCGTCGCGCACCTTCTCGAACGGGCCGCGACCGGGGCCGTAGATGCCGGCAAGGCGGAAGATGTGGACAGGCAGGCCAGTGGCGCGCCATTGGGTTTCGGCGAGGACCCGCTGGCGGCCACGGTCGGAAACCGGGGTGAGCGGCGTCCCCTCGTCAACCCAGCCGCCCTGATGGTCGCCGTAAACCCCGGTGGTGGAGAGGTACCCGACCCATCCGGCCCGTGCATCGGCAATCGCCGGGACCGCCTGCAGGAATGGATCGCCCAGCGCATCGGGGGCGGCGGAGCACAGGATATGCGTCGCCTTGGCCAATGCGGGACCAAGGTCGGCGGGCCAGATCAGCGGCTCTACCCCCTCGGCCCTCAGAGCGTCGGCCTTTGCGGCGCTGCGGGTGGTGCCGATGATCCGCCAGCCCTGCGGGATCAACCGGCGCGCGAGGGCCCGTGCCGAATAGCCGTGCCCGAGGGAGAGGAGCGTCTGCATCCGCCAAGTATGGGGGCCGGGTGGCGCTGCGCAAGGGCCTGTCCGCCCGTGATCCGCCTGTAAAGGCGGTGTCATCACGGCGTCACTTGCGAAGGGCTAAGGCTTTCGGCTTATATGCCGGATCAATTCGCAGGGACCAGTGATGCAGGACGACGCCCAGACCAACCCCGATTGCCCGGCACAGCGGCCGCATCAGCGCTTGACCGACCCGGAGGCGGCAGTGGCGCTTCTGGAAGCGCTTTACACCGAAGCGACGGATTTTCTGGCGCGGGGGTTCGCCGAAACGCTGGTCAAGGGCCATCCCGGCCACCGCATCCGCGCCTTCTATCCCGAGATCAGGCTGACCGTCGCAAGCTTCGACAAGGTCGACTCACGCCTGTCGTTCGGCCATGTCGCCAGTCCCGGCACCTATGCGACCACGGTCACGCGGCCCGAGCTGTTTCGCAACTACCTGATCCAGCAGATCACGCTTCTGGTCGAAAACCATGGCGTCCCGGTCGAGATCGGGTCGTCGGACACCCCGATCCCCTTGCATTTCGCCATGGCCACCAGCCCCGGATTGACCGTGCCGCAAGAGGGGGTGATGACCTTTTCGCTGCGCGATGTGTTCGACGTGCCGGACCTTGCGACGACCAACGACGATATCGTCAACGGTGTCCTGACCCGCTATGCCGACGGCTCGGCCCCTCTCGCACCCTTCACCGCCCAGCGGGTGGATTACAGCCTCGCGCGGCTGGCGCATTACACCGCGACCGACCCGACGCATTTCCAGAACCACGTCCTTTTCACCAACTACCAGTTCTACATCGACGCGTTCGAGATCTATGCGCGTGAGGCGCTTGCCGACCCGTCCAGCGGCTACACCGCCTTTGTCGCGACCGGCAATCAGGTGATCACCACGCCCGACGGGGTGATCCTGCCCACGACCAAGATGCCGCAGATGCCGACCTATCACATGAAGCGCGCCGACGGTCAGGGGATCACCCTGGTCAATATCGGGGTCGGCCCGTCCAACGCCAAGACCGCGACGGACCATATCGCGGTCCTGCGCCCCCATGCCTGGCTGATGGTCGGGCATTGCGCGGGCCTGCGAAACTCACAGTCGCTGGGCGATTTCGTGCTGGCGCATGCCTATCTGCGCGATGACCATGTGCTGGATGATGACCTCCCGGTCTGGGTGCCGATCCCCGCGCTGGCCGAGATCCAGATCGCGCTCGAGCGCGCTGTCGCCGATGTCACCCAGCTTGAGGGGTATGAGCTGAAGCGGATCATGCGGACCGGCACCGTCGCCACCATCGACAACCGGAACTGGGAGCTTCGCGATCACTCCGGCCCCGTGCGCCGCCTGTCGCAGTCCCGCGCGGTGGCGCTCGACATGGAAAGCGCCACGATTGCGGCGAACGGGTTCCGGTTCCGGGTGCCTTATGGCACGCTCCTGTGCGTCAGCGACAAGCCTTTGCATGGTGAGTTGAAGCTGCCCGGCATGGCCAGCGACTTCTACAAGACGCAGGTGAACCGGCATCTCCAGATCGGCATCCGCGCGATGGAGCGGTTGCGCGAGACGCCGATTGCCCGGCTTCACAGCAGAAAACTGCGCAGTTTCGAAGAAACCGCGTTCCTCTAGCCGCGCAAAAACGGGAAAACCCGGAACAATTGACGGTTCCGGGGTTGATTTCGCCGCGAAAAGGCGGTGATTGGAGGGTGGCCTCGCTTCCGGGGATCGGGACGCCTGCAACCTGCAGGTCGCATATGAGCCAAGAACAAATAAAAGGGATAGACAGATGTCCAAGCCGATGACCAAGACTCAATTGGTCGCAGCCGTGGCCGAAGCCATGGGCAGCGACAAGAAGACTGCCAATTCCGCACTGGATGCCATCGCTTCGGTCGTGGCGCGGGAAGTGGCGGCTGGCGGTTCGATCGCTTTGCCGGGCCTTGGCAAGGTGGCCTGCAAGGCCCGCCCCGAGCGTCAGGTCCGCAACCCCGCCACCGGCGAGACGATGATGAAGCCCGCCGACAAGCAGGTGAAATTCGCCATTGCCAAGGCGCTGAAGGATGTCGTGAACGGCTAAGGCCCTGCACCCCACGTCCTTCAAGGCCGCCCATTGGGCGGCCTTGTTGCTTTAGAGCCCCGCGCCCGTCATGCCGCCTTGAACTTTCCGCCCGGGACGGGCACCACCTGCAGCATGGACTATAGGGCACTGTTTCTTGGTACGGCCTTTGCGGTCATGTGGTCGTCGGCCTTTGCCACGGCGCGGATCATCGTCGCCCATGCCCCGCCGCTGACGGCGCTTTCGGCGCGGTTCCTGATCTCGGGCCTGATCGCGGTCGTCATTGCGCGGCTTCTGGGCCAGTCCTGGCGGTTGACGCCCGGCCAGACCCGCGCGGTGGTCCTGCTGGGTCTGTGTCAGAACGCGCTTTACCTTGGCCTCAACTTCATCGCGATGCAGTGGATCGAGGCGTCGCTGGCCGCGATCATCGCCGCGTCGATGCCCCTGATCGTCGCGGCGCTGGCCTGGGCGCGTTACGGTGAGCGGGTCTCGCCCCTTGGGCTTGCGGGGCTGGTGGCGGGGTTTGTCGGCGTCGGGCTGATCATGGGCACGCGGCTGTCGGGTGGGGCTGATCCGTTGGGGGTTGCGCTGTGCCTTGCGGCGGCGCTGGCCCTTGCCGTGGCCACCTTGTCGTTGCGGGGCGCGATGTCGGGGGGCAACCTTCTGATGGTCGTGGGCCTGCAGATGCTGGTCGGATCAGCCGCGCTGTCGGTGGTATCCGCGCTGACCGAGACGTTTTCGGTCGACTGGACACCAGCTTTCCTTGGCGCTTTCGCCTATCAGATCATCGTGCCCGGCCTTCTGGCGACGCTGATCTGGTTCGGGCTCGTCGACCGGATCGGCAGCACCCGTGCGGCGACGTTCCACTTCCTGACCCCGTTCTTCGGCGTCGCCATCGCGGCGGTGCTCCTGGGTGAGGCGGTGCGCCCGCTGGATATCCTTGGCGTCGCGGTGACGATGGCGGGCATCCTTGCAGTGCAGATCGCGCGGGGCACGAAGGGGCCGGAGGCATAGCCGCGCAGCCCTGACGCCCGGCCGCAGCCATGCTAGACTGACCTCATGCCCAGCCTCTGCCGCGATTGTCTGAACCTGACCGAAACCGTCCCCGCCACCGGGATGGCGCGGTGCCCGGTCTGCCGGTCGCCCCGGATCGTCGGTCACCCCGAACTCCTGAACCTGACCATCGCGCATATGGACTGCGACGCCTTCTACGCCTCGGTCGAAAAGCGGGACAATCCGGCCTTGCGCGACCAGCCGGTGATCGTTGGCGGCGGCACGCGGGGGGTGGTGTCGACCTGCTGCTACATCGCGCGGATCAAGGGCGTGCGGTCAGCCATGCCGATGTTCCAGGCCTTGAAGCTGTGCCCCGAGGCGGTGGTGGTGAAGCCGCGCTTTCCGGCCTATGTCGAAGCCTCGCGCGCCATTCGCGCGATGATGGAGGATCTGACCCCCGCCATCGAACCCCTGTCGCTGGATGAGGCGTTTCTCGACCTTACCGGCACCGCGCGGCTGCATGGCGCACCGCCTGCCGTCCTTCTGGCCCGGCTGACCCGGCGGATGGAGGCGGAGCTTGGCCTGACCGGATCGATCGGCCTTAGCCACAACAAGTTCCTCGCCAAGATCGCCTCCGACCTTGACAAGCCGCGCGGGTTTTCAGTCATCGGGCGGGCCGAGACCGAGGCGTTCCTGCGGCCAAAGCCGGTGCGGCTGATCTGGGGGGTGGGACAGGCGACGCAAACCGCGCTGGATGAGGCTGGCATCCGCACCATCGCCGACCTTCTGCGCTGGGATCGGGCCGATCTTGCCGCGCGGTTCGGCTCGATGGGCGACAGGCTTTGGCACCTCGCGCGGGGGCTCGACACCCGGCGGGTGAACCGGGACGAAAAGCTGAAGTCGATCTCGAAAGAGACGACCTTCGCGGAGAACACCGCCGACCCGGAGCTGATCGACGGTCATATCTGGCGGCTGTCCGAACAGGTGGCCGACCGCGCCAAGGCCAAGGCGCTGGCAGGTCGCACCGTGACGCTGAAGCTGAAACACGGCGATTTTCGGCTGATCACCCGGCGTCTGTCGCTGTCGGACCCGACCCAACTGACCGACCGCATCTACCGCGCCGCGCGGCACCTTTTCGACCAGGCGGGCAGCCGGGGGCCGTTTCGCCTGCTGGGCGTCGGGATATCGGATCTGGCATCGGAGGCAGAGGCTGATCTTGCCGCCGATCTTCTGGACCCCGACGCCCAGCGCCGGGCGGCAGCGGAACGCGCGACCGACAGCATCCGCGCCCGCTTTGGGGCCGAGGCGATCATCAAGGGCCGCGCGCTCCGCTAGCCTGAAAGACTGCGGGCCGGACGTTCGCCCTGCCTACTCCGCCGCGAGGGCTGGCCTGCCCGGGGTGACAAGGTCGGTCATCACCGCCAGGCAGCGCTTGCGGAAATCGGCAAAGCCCGGCAAGGGCGCAACGCGGTTTTCGTCCATGTAAAGCGCGCGGTCGATCTCGACCTGGACGACATGCACCCCGCGCTGGGGCCGACCGTAGGCTTGCGTCACATAAGCCCCGGCAAAGGGGGCGTTCCGCGCGACGCGCAGGCCCGCCCCGGCAAAGGCCGCTTCGACCCGCTCCATCACCTCACGCCCGGCGGCGACGCCATAGCGGTCACCGAGCACGATATCAGGCCTGGCCTGGCCGAATCGGGTATGCGCCTCGATCGCCTCATGCGGCATCGAATGGCAGTCGATCAGGATGACCGAGCCGAACATGGCCCTTGTGTCGCGGATCAGCTTGCCCAGCGCGGCGTGATAGGGATGCCAGTAGCGGGCAATCCGCTCCTCTGCCTCCTCGAGGGCAAGCTTGCCGGCGTAGATCGACCGCCCCCCCGCCACCACGCGCGGAATGACCCCTAGGCCCGAGGTTATGCGCGGGTTGTGCGGCACGCGGTGAAGCCCGTCGATGACGGCAGGGTCAAGCTCATCCGCCGCGCGGTTGAGGTCCAGAAACGCCCGCGGCACCCGGGCCATCAGCAGGGGCGCACCCAGCGTCGGCGCCTGGTCGAACAATTGGTCGACATAGGCATCCTCGGACGAGCGGATCGCCTGCGCATCAAGGACGGTCCTTGCCAGAAACTCCGCCCGGTAGTCGCGCCCGGAATGGGGTGAGGCGAAGATGACCGGACCGGTCTGACGGTCGGGAAGAAGCAGCCGGTAAGCCTCGTTCTGGATATCCAACACGCCACACGCCCTTTGTTCCCCCTGAGTGTATAGTGCCAGTTGCGGGAAAACCAAAACCCCTTGCAGGGTCCGGCGCTTGTCAGTATAGCCTCGCCCGACCGACGCGGTTCTGCCCGCGTCCTTTTCGTTTGACGGCTGCGTCAGCGAGGGGGCTGGCAGGGACGCTTTGGCTACAACGGGCGGTTAGCTCAGCGGTAGAGCACTACGTTGACATCGTAGTGGCCACTGGTTCGATCCCAGTACCGCCCACCATTCGCCGCCCCCGTTTGCGGGGGCATGGGTATCAATCTGGCGCATGCTCGCGCCGCGCAGAAGGAGGGCAGACCATGAAGGTTGCCAACTCGCTCCGCTCGCTGAAGACGCGCCATCGCGATTGCCAGGTCGTGCGCCGCAAGGGCCGCGTCTATGTGATCAACAAGACGCAAAAGCGCTACAAGGCCCGCCAGGGTTGAGGCGATCTGCCTGTCGGATCAAAGGGCCGTCATCGGGAAACCGGGGCGGCCTTTTGCTTGACCGCTCGTCGTTCGGCTGCGCCGCTCCTCGCTTGGCGTGATACTGCGACGAGAAGACGAAGTCGTACGAGGAGCCGCCTCGAAAGGCACGCGCATGCATCCGAACCCCGCCTTCCGCCAGACCCCGCAAGACCGCAACATCGCCTTTGCCCGGTCGCGCGGCTTTGGCACGCTTTCGGTGAACGGCCCAGATGGCCCGCTGGCCGCGCATGTGCCTTACCTGCTGGATGAGAGCGCCGGTTTTGCCGATCTGCACCTTGCCCGCTCCAACCCGATCGCGCGGGCAGGTCTGCCGATGCCTGCCCTCCTCGCCATTGCCGGGCCTGACGCCTATGTCTCGCCCGACTGGTACGGCCCCCACACCGAGGTTCCCGATCAGGTCCCGACCTGGAACTACGTCGCCGTCCACTTGCGCGGGGTGCTGGAGCCACTCGACGATACGGCGCTTCGCCCGCATGTCGACGCCCTGTCCGCCGAGCATGAGGGCCGGATTGCCGGAAAGACTCCCTGGACCTCGGCCAAGATGACCGAAGGTGCCATGCCCCGGATGATGCGGATGATCCTGCCGTTCCGGCTGCGGATCACGGCAATCGACGGGACCTGGAAGCTGAACCAGAACAAACCCGCAGACGTGCGTGCGCGGGCTGCCGATGCGCTGTCCCGGGGGGGAGAGGCCGCGCAGGCGATTGCCGCATTGATGCGCGCCTTGCCGCCCGACTGACCGGACAACCCGGGATTTACACCCCATGCGGGCGGACCTAAGCTGAGCCCTCATCGGAAGGACCGTCAGGATGCGCCTTTACCACGCCCCCGCCTCACCCTTCGTGCGCAAGGTCATGATCCTGTTGCACGAAGCCGGGGCCACCGACCGGGTGACGCTGGTTCCTGCGGCGGGCAACCCCCTCGACCCCGGCACGATGCCGGTGGACCGCAACCCCCTTGGCAAGGTTCCGGCGCTGGAACGGGACGATGGGCCGACGCTTTACGACAGCCGGGTGATCTGCCGCTATCTCGACACGACGCTGGACGCCGGGCTTTACCCCCCTCCACCCCGTTTGTGGGACACGCTGGTGCTGGAGGCGACCGCCGATGGCATCTCGGACGCGGCGGTCCTGATGCGCTATGAAGAGTTCGTCCGCCCCGAAGCGACCCGCTCGCCCGACTGGGTCGCCGCGCAATGGTCGAAGGTCGAACGCGCCCTCGACGCGGTCGAGGCGCGCTGGATGAGCCATCTTGCCGCTCCGCTGGACATGGGTCAGATCGCGCTGGGCGCGGCCTTGGGCTATCTCGACTTTCGGCAGGCCGCGCGGGACTGGCGGACATCGCGACCCGTGCTGGCCGGCTGGTGGGCCGAATTCGCGCAACGCCCGTCGCTTCTGGCCACCGCGCCGGCCTGAACACCGCTGCCAAAGCGCACCACCGGCAGAATTCCCTTGACTGCGCGCCTTTGTCCGCTGGACGGGGCTCGCCTGCGGGTCTAAATACCCGGCGAGGTGGAAGGCGGCGCAGCCGTCCTTTCCGTCAAGGACCGTGTGGGGTGGCCTTGCCATCCCGTTTTGGGAGATACCTGCGTGTCGCAAGCAAACGATCATCCAGGCCAGGGCGAAGGCACCCGGCGTGACTTTCTGTATTTCGCCACGGCGGGGGCGGGCGTGGTGGCCACCGGCGCTGCCGTCTGGCCGCTGGTCAACCAGATGAACCCCTCGGCCGACACCCGGGCGCTGTCGTCCATCGAAGTTGATGTCTCTTCGGTCGAGCCGGGCACCCAGCTGACCGTAAAGTACCTCGGCAAGCCGGTGTTCGTCCGCCGCCGCACCCCCGAAGAAATCGAGGGGGCACGGGCAACGGCTTTGGAAGAGCTGCCCGACCAGATGTCGGAAAACCCGAACAAGCCCGGCACTGATGCCGCCGACACCAACCGCACCCTGGACGAGTCGGGTGAGTGGCTGGTCATGATCGGGGTCTGCACCCACCTTGGCTGCGTCCCGATCGGCGACGGCGCGGGCGAGTTTGGCGGCTGGTTCTGCCCCTGCCACGGCTCGCATTACGACCAGGCCGGCCGGATCCGCAAGGGCCCCGC
>NCDS01000073.1 GCA_002280315.1 Rhodobacterales bacterium 32-66-7
CATGCCTTGGCCGGGACCCTTGCCCATACCGGACGCACCGCGCCGGATGTGGTGACCTGAGGGGGATTTGACCCCCAGGATGTCGCGAACGGACCAGACCGAGGGCCGGTTTGCGACAAACCTGACACCTGTGTCGAGTTGGCGGGAGGCGTCGGGATGAGCGAAGTCAGGGCAAGGTCCGGCCGGCAGGCGCGGCAGGCGGAACGCGCGCAGAAGGGCACGGGCCACGGGCGGCCTTACATCCTGCGAAATATCCCGACCTATGATGTGCTGTCGGAAGAAAACCTTCTGAAGATCGAAGCCGCCGCCGACCGCGTCCTGGCCGAAACCGGGATCGAGTTTCGCGATGACCCCGTGGCGCTCGACCACTGGAAGCGCGCCGGGGCCGAGGTGCAGGGCCTTCTGGTGAAATTCCCGCCCGGAATGCTGCGCGAGATCCTGCGCTTCGCCCCGGCAGAGTTCACCCAGCACGCGCGGAACCCCGACCATTCGGTGCGGATCGGGGGGAAAAACGTCGTCTTCGCCCCCGCCTATGGCAGCCCCTTTGTGATGGACCTCGACCGTGGTCGCCGCTTCGGCACGATGGAGGATTTCCGCAACTTCATCAAACTCGCGCAGTCGAGCCCGAACTTCCACCACTCCGGCGGCACGATCTGCGAGCCGACCGATGTGCCGGTGAACAAGCGCCACCTCGACATGGTGATGGCGCATATCGAGCTGTCGGACCGGCCCTTCATGGGCTCGGTCACCGCCGAGGAGCGCAGCGAAGACAGCATCGCCATGGCGCGGCTGCTGTTCGGCGAGGGGTTTGTAAAGGAAAACTGCGTCATCCTGGGCAATGTGAACGTCAACTCGCCGCTGGTCTGGGACGGCACGATGACCCGCAGCCTGCGCGCCTATGCCCGGGCCAATCAGGCGGCGGTGGTGGTCCCGTTCATCCTTGGCGGCGCGATGGGGCCGGTGACATCGGCAGGCGGGATCGTGCAGTCCCTGGCCGAAACCATGGCCGGTTGTGCCCTGACCCAGCTGGAGCGGAAGGGCGCGCCGGTGATCTTCGGCAACTTCCTCAGCACGATGAGCCTGCGCTCCGGCTCGCCGACCTTCGGGACGCCGGAACCGGCGATCGGCTCACAGGTGATCGGCCAGCTGGCGCGGCGGTTGAACCTGCCCTTGCGCTGTGCTGGCAACTTCACCACCTCGAAACTGCCCGACGGGCAGGCGATGATGGAAGGCACGATGTCGATGCTGTCGGCGGTGCATTGCGGCGCGAATTTCATCCTGCATTCGGCCGGGTTCCTCGATGGGCTGCTGTCGATGTCCTACGAGAAGTTCATGCTGGACGCCGATCTTTGTGGCGCGCTCCATGCCTATCTGGACGGAATCCGGATGGATGACGACCAGCTTGCGGTCGATGCCTTTGCCGAGGTCGGTCCGGGCAACCACTTCTTCGGCTCCTCCCACACCCTGCGGCATTACGAGACCGCGTTCTGGGACAGTGATTTGTCCGACAACGAACCCTTCGAGAAATGGGAAGCGGCAGGGTCGGAGGACGCAGCCCTTCGCGCCAACCGGCAATGGAAGAGACGGCTGGCCGAGTATGAGGCCCCGGCGCTGGACGACGGGGTGCGGGACAGCCTGCAGGATTACGTGGCGCGGAAGAAGGCGGACATGCCGGATGCCTGGCATTAAGAGCCAAATTCCTTGAGCAAGGAATTTGCAAATCTTTTCCTCAAAAGATTTGGCTCTCAGCTCCGCAGGCCGGTCTCGTAGAGAAGACCCATGCGCTTGGCCTCGTAGTAATAGCCCTTGGCGTACCACATCACCGCTTCGGACTCGTTGCCGCCAGACACGATCCAGGCCCCGCGCAGGTAGCGCCCGGCGTAGCGGAGGTTGGTCTCGGCATCCAGAAGCCCCTCGGGCGGGCCTTCATATCCCATCGTCCGGGCGGTTTGCGGCAGGATCTGCATCAGCCCGTAATAGGGTCCGTTGCGCGCGCCGGGATTGTAACCGCTTTCGCGCTGGATCACCCGGTGAAGCAGGCTTTCGGGTATCTCGAGCTCGGCCGCCGCGCGGCGGATCTGGACGCGAAGCTCGGGCGTCTCGCCGGGATGAAGATCGCCGCGTGCGGCTGGCTCGTCACGCCTGCGTGAGCAGGCGGACAGAACGGCGGCCGCGGTCAGGCCAAGCAGGCTGCGCCGGGACAGGGGCGTGGACGGGGGCGTGGACAGGGGCATGGACAGGGGCATGGACGGGGGCGTGGACAGGGGCATAAGCGGCTCCGCAAAGGACGCTTCGCTTTAGGCGCGGGGCAGGGGGGATGGCAAGGGCGGCGCTCGCCCCGCCCGCCCGCCGCGCGGTCATCCGCCGGTCGGAAAGCGGCCGCTGCCGCCGGGCTTGCCAGCCATGGCTGCGCTGAAGTGTCATGTCCCTGTCACCGAATCCCGGCACATCTGGCTGTGGAAAAGCCCAAGATGTCGCAGAAGCTTGGGGGTTGCATCGACGGAAGTGCCATATATAGTCACCGGTGCCGGGGCGGTTTCCCCGCCGCGTGACCGGATCGGGCGCAGGCAAGACGTGGGGTCTTTGGCGAAATGGATGGCGATTTCAGAACCCAATTCGTCCGCGACCCCGCGGCGCTGAAGCATTATCCGGCGCTTGTCCTGAATGCCGACTACCGTCCGCTCAGCTACTACCCGCTGTCGCTTTGGCCCTGGCAAGAGGCAATCAAGGCCGCCGTCCTTGACCGGGTATCGATCGTCGCCGAATACGACCAGGTCGTCCACAGCCAGAGGCAGGCGTTCCGCATACCTTCGGTCGTGGTGCTGAAGGACTATGTGAAACCCCAGAAGCGCGTGGCATTCACGCGCTTCAATCTTTTCCTGCGCGATGAGTTCTGCTGCCAGTATTGCGGGGCGCGGGGTGATCTGACCTTTGACCATGTCGTGCCCCGCTCCAAAGGCGGGATCACCAGTTGGGATAATGTGGTCGCCGCCTGCAGCCCCTGCAACCTGCGCAAGGGCTCACGCACGCTGCGGCAGTCGGGGCTGTATCTGAACCGCCTGCCCCGCGCGCCCTCGCCGGAAGAGATGCAGGCGCATGGCCGCCGTTTCCCGCCGAACCATCTGCACGAAAGCTGGATGGATTACCTTTATTGGGATGCCGAGCTCGAGGCGTGAGCCGGGGAAAGCCAAAATTCTTCGACGAAGAATTTTGGCCTCTGCAGGTCGGCCTGCTGATGCTAGACAGTTGCCGGTGCGCGGGGTAGACACGCCCCGTTAGCGCTAACGGCGCTTGTCGAGGAGAAGCCCATGGTATCGCGCGTCATTCCGGTGGACGTCTTCGATCTGGTGATCTTCGGGGCCACGGGCGATCTGGCCCGCCGGAAGATCCTGCCCGCCCTTTATCGCCGCCACTCTGCCGGGCAGATGCCTGCCGACAGCCGGATCATCGGCGCCGCGCGGGCCGATCTGACCGACACAGGCTTTCGCGATCAGGTCCGTGCGGCCCTGGCGGAGTTTGTGCCCGAGACGGCAAGGGACCAGACCGCCACCGACGAATTCCTCGCCCGGATCAGCTATGTCCCGGTCGATGCCACCGAGGATGCCGGCTGGGGCAGGCTTTCCGGGATGATGCGCGCGGGCGTGGTGCGGGCCTTCTATTTCTCGGTCGCGCCCAGCCTGTTTGGCGATATCGCCAGCCGTCTGCATGACCACGGCATTGCCGATGCGCAAAGCCGGATCGTGGTCGAAAAACCCTTTGGCCGCGACCTTGCCTCGGCCCGGGCGCTGAACGGGGTCCTTGCCCAGCATTTCAGCGAGGCGCAGATCTACCGGATCGACCATTACCTTGGAAAAGAGACGGTCCAGAACCTGATGGCGGTCCGCTTTGCCAACATCCTGTTCGAGCCTTTGTGGAAAGCCGAATACGTCGATCACGTCCAGATCACCGTGGCCGAAACCGTAGGGGTGAACGGCCGCGGGGCCTATTACGACAAGTCCGGTGCGATGCGGGACATGGTGCAGAACCACATGATGCAGCTTTTGTGCCTCATCGCGATGGAGCCGCCCTATCACTTCGACCCAGATGCGGTACGGGATGAAAAGCTGAAGGTCATCCGTGCGCTGAAGCCGGTCCAGCCGGAAAACATCGTGCGCGGCCAGTATTCCGCCGCTGGCAATGAACCGGGCTATGCCGACCATGCCGAAAACCCCGCGAGCCGGACCGAAAGCTATATCGCCCTCAAGGTGCATGTGTCGAACTGGCGCTGGCAGGGGGTGCCGTTCTATCTGCGCACCGGCAAGCGGCTGCGGGCGCGGGCCTCCGAGATTGCGATCACCTTCAAGCAGCCGCCGCATGCGATCTTTGACGATGCCAAGGGATGGCAGGAGAATGTGCTTGTCATCCGGCTGCAGCCGAACGAAGGCATGAACCTGATGGTCATGATCAAGGAACCGGGGCCGGGCGGCATGCGTTTGATGCAGGTACCCCTCGACATGTCCTTTGCCGAGGCGCTGGGGGCCGAAGCGGATGAGGTGCCCGATGCCTACGAGCGGCTGATCATGGACGTGATCCGGGGCAACCAGACCCTCTTCATGCGCGGCGATGAGGTTGAGGCCGCCTGGGCTTGGACCGATCCGATCATCGAAGGTTGGGAGGGGCGCGGCGACCGGCCGCAGGCCTATGACCCCGGCTCCTCCGGGCCGGAGGATGCGCTGATGCTGATGCACCGTGACGGCCGCCGCTGGCGCGAGATTCGCTGATGAAGCTCGAAACCTATCCCGACCGTGAGTTGATGATGCTGGGCGTGGCGAACACCATCGCCGGGCAGTTGGGCGAATTCCTGCGCCGGGAAGGGGCGGCGACGCTGTCCGTGCCCGGCGGGACAACTCCGGGGCCGATCTTCGACACGCTCTCCGGCGTTGATCTCGACTGGGCGAATGTCGCGGTGTTGCTCAACGATGAACGCTGGGTGCCCGAGGCGTCGGACCGGTCGAACACCCGTCTGGTGCGCGAACGGCTGATCCGGGGCCGGGCCGCCAATGCGCGGCTCTTGCCGCTTTATGCCCCCGCCGAGACGCCGGAAGACATGCTGCCAGCGCTTGAGGATGGCATCCGCCCGCATCTGCCGATCTCGGTCCTCCTGCTTGGCATGGGGGCGGACATGCATACCGCGAGCCTTTTTCCCGGTGCTGACCGGCTGGACGACGCGCTGGCCCCGCAAGCGCCGATCCTGATGGCGCTTCGGGCCGAAGCGGCGGGCGAACCCCGCGTTACGCTGACCCTGCCGGCCTTGCGCGCGGCCTATCACATCCACATCCTGATCACCGGGCCGGAAAAGCGTGCCGCCCTTGACCGGGCGCAGCAACTGACCGCGCGGGAGGCCCCGGTGAAGGGCATCCTTGACCTCGCAACCGTGCATTGGGCGGAGTAGGTGATGGAGAAATGGGCAAAGCTGCAGGCCTTGCAGACGGCGACGGCGAACCGGCATATCCTCGATCTCTTTGACGAAGCGCGCGCGGCAGAGTTTTCGGTCAGCGCCGATGGGATGCTGTTCGACTATTCCAAGACCAACATCGACAGCGCGACGCGGGCGGCGCTGGTAGAGCTGGCAGAGGCGTCCGGGGTCGCCGAAAAGCGCGCGGCGATGTTCGCGGGCGACCGGATCAACCTGACCGAAGGCCGGGCGGTCCTGCACGTGGCCCTGCGCGCGGGTGAGGATGCCTCGATCATCGTCAATGGCAAGTACGTCCTGCCCGAGGTCAGCCGCATCCGCTCCGCTTGCTACGATTTTGCGACTGCCGTGCGTGACGGCAGCTTTGTGGGGCAGGGCGGCAAGATCACCGATGTGGTCAACATCGGCATCGGCGGGTCCGACCTTGGCCCGGCGATGGCGACGCTGGCGCTGTCACCTTACCACGATGGGCCACGGGTGCATTTCGTCTCGAACGTGGACGGCGCGCATATCCATGACACGCTGAAGGGTCTGAACCCGGAAACCACGCTGATCATCGTCGCCTCCAAGACCTTCACCACGATCGAGACGATGACCAACGCCGATACCGCCAAGCGCTGGATGGCAGCGAAGGTCGCGAACCCTGCGACGCAGTTCGCTGCCGTTTCCACCGCGTCGGAAAAGACGCTTGCTTACGGCATCGACCCGACCCGCGTCTTTGGCTTCGAGGATTGGGTCGGCGGGCGCTATTCGGTCTGGGGGCCGATCGGTCTTTCCCTGATGATCGCCATCGGCCCAGCGGCCTTCGACCAGTTCCTTGCCGGGGCGAGGGCGATGGACCAGCATTTCCTGACCGCACCCTTCACGCAGAACATGCCGGTCATGCTCGCCCTCGTCGGGCTTTGGCACAACCAGCTTTGCGGCCATGCCACCCGCGCGGTCCTGCCCTATGACCAGCGCCTGGCCCGCCTTCCCGCCTACCTGCAACAATTGGAGATGGAAAGTAACGGCAAGCGTGTCGCGCTCGATGGGTCAGACCTTGCCACCCACTCCGGTCCCGTGGTCTGGGGCGAGCCGGGCACCAACGGCCAGCACGCCTTTTACCAGCTGATCCACCAGGGTACCCGCGTGATCCCCTGCGAATTCCTGGTGGCGCGGCGTGGCCATGAGGCCGACCTTGCGCATCAGCACCTCCTCCTGGTTGCGAACTGCCTGGCACAGGCCGAGGCGCTGCTGCGCGGGCGGTCGCTGGACGAAGCCCGCGCCATCCAGGCGCAGAAAGGCCTGATGGGCGACGCGTTGGAGCTTCAGGCCCGGCACCGGGTGTTTCCGGGCAACCGCCCCTCGACCGTGCTGGCCTATGACCGGCTGACACCCTTCGTGCTGGGCCAGATCCTGGCGCTATACGAACACCGGGTGTTTGTCGAAGGCGCGATCCTTGGCCTCAACTCCTATGACCAGTGGGGCGTCGAATTGGGCAAGGAGCTTGCGGTGGCGTTGCAGCCGGTGCTTGAGGGGACGGCGGGAACCAAGGGCAAGGATGGTTCGACCGCGGCACTGGTGGCGTTCCTGCGGGTGTGATCGGCGCGAGGCTGCGCTTCGGTCGCCGCTGTGGTCACAGCTTGGAGCCGCCGCTGTCCGGAAAATTGTCGATGTAGAAGCTGTCTTCGTCGAGGTCAGCCTCGGGTCCGTAAAGCCCCTTGGCCCAGGTCAGGGCCAGCCTCCGGTCATACATGATCCGCCGCGTCAGACCGTCTTCTCCGACCCGGTGGATGACCTCGGTCTTGCCGTCGTGGGCGACAAGGACCGGCACGAAAGCATCGTCGATGCGGATCGATTTCCGTTCGATCGTCCAGGCCATCGCAACGGTGGATGTCAGCGCCAGTAGACCGCTGACCAACAGGCTGCGCTGCAAAAGCTTGACAGAAACTCGCATCGGACTCTCCTTGCACGGCCATATGCTGCAATCGGCCGAAGAACAGGATAGCCCGACCCACCCGACCCTTGTGTTCACAATCTCGGGTGGGATCCGTGACGAGGTTGCGTCAGCGCAGCGCTGCGGTCACGATGACCTCGACCTTGTACTCCGGTCCGGCGAGCCTCGCCTCACCTGTCGCACGGGCCGGGGTGTGGCCCTGGGCGACCCAGGCATCCCAGGCGACGTTCATTTCCGAAAAGGTCGCGATATCGGCGAGCCAGATCTGCGCCGACAGGATGCGGGTCTTGTCGGTCCCGGCCTCTTTCAGGATCGCGTCGATGGCGGCCAAGGCCTGCTGCGTCTGGTCGGTGACCGAGGCGCCGGGCTCGCCCAGCTGCCCCGCAACCCAAAGGATGCCGTTATAGGCCACCGCTTCGGACATGCGCGGCCCGGTGCCGTGGCGGGTGATATCGGGGTTCATCGGACTCTCCTTGGTATGATCGGGACGAGGCCTAGCTTGCCTTGGCCGCGAAGGGAAGTCAGAGAGGACGGCAATCCTGAATGAAGCCCTGACCGATCACCATCGCCATTCCAGTTGAGGTTCCTGGGACCAAAACGATTGGTGGCCCATTTTCAAATTGCAACAGGTAGGCACGGTCCGTCTTGGATACCTTCAGATAAGTGCGACTACTGGTCCCATCGGAATAGCCGGTGGCAGTGAAATCGTAACGCACCCCCTCGCATTCCCAACTGCCGACAAAGGGATAGGTCTTCGCTGAGGTGGTGCTGACGCAGGCTGCAAGGGACAGCAGCGTAGAAGCTATTAACAATGGTAACCGTGACCCTCCAGATGCAGCGCCGTTTGAGCTGGTCATCATGCCGGAACCCCCTGAATAACTGTCACTGAAAGCAATGGAGCGGGTGAAGGGAATCGAACCCTCGTCATCAGCTTGGGAAGCTGCTTCTCTACCATTGAGATACACCCGCAACGCGTCTGAGGTAAGCCACCGCGCGCCTGTCGTCAAGCGTCAGGCGCGCAGGGGAGTCGGATCAGGGCAGGGTGGCTTCCGTCCGCTCACCAGCCGTGACCGATACGGGCAGATCCGCTTTGGCGGGCAGAACCACGATCTGCGCACCTTCGGGCGCGGTGATCGCCATGACGCCCGCGTTCAGCACCACCTTGACATCGACCCGCTCACCGCCCTTCACGGTAAAGGGCACCTCGGCCACGGCAAGATCAAGGCTGACTTCGGCGACATAATCCCCAGGCGGCAGGGTGGATTGCGCGCCTGCGCCATAGATCGTTTCGATCCGCTCACGCGAGCCATCAAGCGCCACCTTGGCCGGATAGATCACCACGGCATGGGCGCCGCTTTCGATCTGGAGGTCGGGGGTATAGTAGCCTTCGATCGCGGCCAGACCGGCCTCGGCGATGATGTCCTGTTCAAGGGTGTTGCCGGCGATGACAGGCACGACCACCTCGGCCAGGGCATTGCCGATGCTGACCCGGACCGAGATGTCACCAGCGGGAACCACGGTGTCGGTCAGGCCGTAATAGGTGGTGGTGCGCCCGTCAGGCAGGGTCAGTTGCACGGCAGCACCGTCATCCACCGGGGCGGTCGCGTCCAGCTTGGGGCTAAGGATCACCCGGCCTGCGTCGAGGTTCAGGATCGGGGTCGCGGTGGCATCAGCGGTCAGGGTCACATCCATCTGGGCGCTGGCCTCGTCCAGGAAACCGATCAGCCG
>NCDS01000074.1 GCA_002280315.1 Rhodobacterales bacterium 32-66-7
GTCCCGTGCCGCCGTCTACGTCTGGCCCGGCTGCGGTGAGGCTTACGGTCTGGCCTATCTTGAGGCGCAGGCCGCCGGGGTGCCGGTGGTCGCGCAAGCCGTGGCCGGGGTGCCGGAGGTGGTGACGGATGGGCTCACCGGATGCCTTGCGCCAGAGGGTGACGCCTTGGCCCTTGCCCGGGCGATGACCGCGCTGTTGACCGATGCCGGGTTGCAAGCACGCATGGCCAACGCCGCCCGCCTGCGTGTTCGGGACCAGCACGAGATCAAGGGGGCGGCGCTACGGCTTGACCAACTGTTGCAGGGGGTGGTGCGCCGATGAGCCAAGCCTTGCGAAACGCGCTCGACCGCTGCGCCGAAGCGGGCAGGCCCGCGCGCCTGTGGCTTCGCGACGATGATGCGGTGGACCCCACGCCCGCGCTTGAGCGGTTGCTGCGGCTGACGGACACGGTGCCGGTCACCCTTGCGGTGATCCCGGCTGCAAGCGGTCAGGCCTTGGCGGACCGGCTGGCCGAGGCGGACCGGGTCACGGTGGCGGTGCATGGCTGGTCACATGCGAACCATGCCGGGACAGAGGAGAAGAAGCAGGAACTTGGCCCCCATCGCCCGGTGTCGGCCGTGGTGGCGGACCTTGGGCGCGGGTTTCGCCAGCTGGCCACGTTGCACGGTCCGCGCTTTGCCCCGGTGCTGGTGCCACCCTGGAACCGGATCGCGACCGAAGTGGCCGCAGCCCTTCCCGCAGTCGGGTTCCGTGCCCTGTCGGTGTTCGGGCCGGAAAAGCCGGCCCCTCTGCCGGTGATCAACACCCACGTCGATCCGGTCGACTGGCATGGCACCCGCAGCGCGCGGCCGCTGCCCGGGGTGATGGACGACCTTGCCCAGGCAGTCGGGCGGGGCGGAGCGGTCGGTGTCCTGACCCACCATCTGATCCATGATGCCGCGCTGTGGCGGTTGCTGGAGCATCTTCTTGAGCTGACCCGCGATCATCCCGGCTGCCGCTGGGTGTCCTTGCCGGACCTGATGTCCGCAGGCTGACTACCGGCGCCGGGACAGGTGGTCGGCAAGGATACGCGCCGTCTCGGCTGCGCCATCGGTCTTGACGGGCAAGGCGGTTCCCGGCATCGGCGCTGCAAGCGCCTGCCGGATGGCAGTGGCGAGACTGTCGGGCGTCATCCCCTCGGCCTTACAGACCGTGACCCGCCCGGCGCGCTGCAACAGCGCAGCGCGGTCGGCCTGCTCTGTCTCGCCCCGGTCGGTGTAGGGCACCAGAAGTGCCCGGCAGCCCGCCTGCAGGATATCGCCCACCGTGTTGTATCCCGCCTGCGAGACCGAAAGCCGCGCGCCCGACATCAGGCTGGCAAGATCGCGGCGGAACCGGTCAAGCGTGACATTCCCCGAGATGTGTCCGGCAATGTCGTCATACTCCGCCTGCGGCAGGTTCGGCCCGGTCAGGATGCACCAGCGGGCAAGATCCGGCATCAGGGCTGCGGCAGCCACGGCAGCCCGGACCAGATCGCGCCCCACCGCCCCACCCCCGGCGGAGACGACGATGTCGAACCGTTCGCTCGCCGGGGCTGGCGGGGGCGGGCAGACGAGGCCGGTATAGACCACCTTGTCGGCAATCCGGTCGGCGAAGGGAAAGCTGTCCCCAAGGGCGGCAAACCCCGGATCGCCGTGCATCAGCACCAGGTCGAAATGGCGGCGCACCTGATCGACGGTTTCCTGATCCCGGTCCGGCCGCCCGCGCTTTTGCAGGATGTCGCGCACCGAGGCGGCCAGCATCGGGCGGGGGCGGGCAGCCTTGATCGCCGCAAGAAGGGGGATAAGCTCGAACCGCATCTGGCGGCGGCCGAAGGGAAACGCCTCGGTGATGACGATATCCGGCCTGATCCGGTGAAACGCGGCCAGAAGCCGGTCCCTGCGGTCGGCAAGATAGTCCTCGCTGGCGGGTTGGCCGTTCCCGTCGTGAAGCCCCTTGAAGCCGCCATCGGCCACCGCAACCGGCGGCAGGGCGAGGTGCGGAATGTCGGGTCCGGGAAAGCCCGGCACCGGCAGACCGCCGGTCACCAGCGTCACCTTCATCCCGGCGTCGAGAAGCGCCCGCGCGATCCGGCTGGCGCGGGCCAGATGGCCGATGCCGAGAAGATGCTGGATGTAGAACAGAACGACCGGTGCGCTCATGGCGAGACCCCCTCCTGCGCGAACAGCCCGACCAGTTGCGCCACGCTGGTGTGATAATCAAGGCGGGTCCGTACCACATCCGCCGCCGCCTGACCGTAGGCGCGCCGCAGATCGGGGCGGCGGATCGCCTGTTCCAGCGCCTGTGCCAGCGCTGGCGGGTCCTCTGGCGGCACCAGCCAGGCGGTCTGGCCGGTGGTGAACACCTCCGGGATGGCCGAGATGGCGGTGGTCACGGCGGCAAGGCCCTGGCTTGCCGCCTCGACCAGCACATTGGGCAATCCGTCGCGGTCACCGTCCGGGGTGATCCGGCAGGCGAGCGCGAAAAGGTCCGCCGCGCGGTAGGCTGCCAGCACCTGAGCCTGGTCGACGGCACCGCGCCAGGTGATACGGTCGGTGATGCCCAGCCGTGCCGCGAGGGATTGGAGCGCCTTCCGGTCCGGCCCGCCACCCAGATGCTCCATCCGCCAGGCAAGCTCACGCGGCACCAGCGCCAGCGCCTCCAGAAGCGTGTCATAGCCCTTCTTCGCCACCGCCCGCCCGACCGATACAAGGCGGACGGGATCGTCCGGGTCAAGACCGTCCCGCGCACCCCGGTCACCGGCAAAGGGCGGGAACCGGTCAAGGTTCAGGCCGTGATAACTAAGGTGCACCCTGGCCGGATCGGCTGCCAGCGATTGCAGATGCGCATGCCCCGTGCCGGTGCAGGTCACCGCCCAACGCGCGCGGGAGAGCTTGCCCCGAAGCTCCCACTCCGGCGAAGTCCAGATGTCCTTGGCATGCGCCGACACCGTCCAGCCCAGCCGCAGGATCTGCGCCGCATAATCGGCGACCGAGGCTGGGGTATGGATGAAATGGGCATAGATCAGGCTGCCGCCCGGCCATTCGGCAACCATAACCGCCGCCTGACCAAAGCGCCTGATCCGGTTCGGGGTGAGGTCGCGGGTGAGGTCGCCAAGAAACGCGCGGAACGCGGGCCGGAACCCGGGATGCCATGAGGCGCGCCACAGGCCGCGAAGGACGCGAAGCGGCTCCTGATACAGATACTCGGGCAGATAGAGCACCGGCGCGGTGATCTCGTCATGCACCGCGTGACGTTTGGCTTCGGTCGGGTGGCGCAGCGAGACGATGGCAAGATCGAACCCGGCAAGCTCCAGCCCGCGCAGTTCCTGGGCCACGAACGTCTCGGACAGACGGGGGTAGCCTTTGACCACCACGACCAGACGCGGCTTCGGCGGGGTCACGTCGCGAACCGCTGCACGTCTTTCCGGACAGACCGGTTGCGCAGGTCCTTGCCCACCAGCCGCGAGATGTTGGTCAGCCCCTCAAGCTGCAGGTCGGGCCGGGCCCTGGACGGCGGCGGGCGCTGCGGCAACGCCTTCAGCGCGGCGAGCATCCGGGCCGGATCATGCGCCTCTTCCGGGAGCAGCATGTCGACCATCCCAAGCTCGGCCGCGCGGCTGGCGCGGATCAGCTGTTCTTCACGCGGGGTGGTGCGCGGCACGATCAGGGCGGGTTTGTCGAACGACAGGATCTCGCAATAGGTGTTGTAACCGCCCATCGCCACGACGCCGCGCGCCCCGGCGATCAGCTCTTCCATCCTGGTGTCGAACTCGATCACCTCGACCTGCGGGATATCCTGACCCTTGGCCAGAAACTCTGCCCGCTGGTCACCCGACATGAAGGGGCCAAGCACGATCAGCGCCTTCTGGTCCAGCGTCGGATCAAGAAGGTAGGCGTTCATCACATCCTCGACCAGATCAGCCCCGTCGCCGCCACCGCCAGTGGTCACGAGGATATAATCCCCCTCGGGCCGGTGGGGGGAGAGGTCGTCGTGCAACGCGCGGCGTTGCAGGAAACCGACAAACTCCATCCGCGCGCGCAGGGTGTCGGGCACCGCAAGTCCGGTCAGTGGATCGTGAAAATCGGGCGGGCCGTAGACCCAGATGCTGTCATAGATGCGGTCGATCTTTTCCATGATGTCGTTGCGCTTCCATTCGACATCCAGAAGATGCGGCGCATCCATCACCTCGCGCAGGCCAAGGATCAGCGTGGTGCCTTGCGCCTTGAGGTAATCGAGCGTCTCCTCGATCTCGCCGCGCAGACCCATCGGCTCCTTGTCGACGATGAAGATGTCGGGGGCAAAGCTTTCGGCGGTGTGGCGGATGATCGACCGGCGCATCTTGATCGTGTCCTGCACGTCGATATGTTCCGAAAGCGAGGTGTATTCGCCGTTCCGCAGCTTGATCACGCTGGGGATTTTCACGAAGTCCACCCGCGCGCGATAATCGAACGCCCCGGCGATCTGCGAGCCGGAGACGATCAGCACCATCAGCCCGCTGAACTCCTGCACCAGGGCATGCGCGATGGTGCGGCAGCGGCGCAGGTGGCCAAGCCCGAAGGTGTCGTGGCTGTACATCAGGATGCGGGCATCGCCGAAGCGTTCGGTCATCATGCTGATCTACCTCGCCCCCGTTGCCCGGATTGCAGCGCTATTTGTAAGGATCGGCAGCATCACGAAGCCCGTCGCCCAGGAAATTGAACGCAAGGATCACCAGGATGACGGGTACAACCGGAAACAGAAGCCACGGATAAAGTGCGATGATGTTGACGCTGCGCGCCTCGGTCAGCAGGATCCCCCAGCTGGAAATCGGTGGCCTGAGGCCGATCCCAAGGAAGCTGAGCGCGGTCTCCCCCAGGATCATCGCCGGAATGGTCAGGGTGGCGGTCGCGATCAGGTGCGACATGAAGCCGGGCACCATGTGCCGCCCGATGATCCTGCCGCTGCGCGCGCCCATCAACCGGGCGGCAAGCACGTAATCCTCTTCTCGCAGCGACAGAAGCTTGGAGCGGACCGCCCGCGCAAGGCCGGTCCAGTCCAGAAGGCCAAGGATCACGGTGATCCCGACATAGACGAGGATCGGGCTCCACGTCACCGGGATGATCGCGGCCAGGGCCATCCACAAGGGGATCGACGGGATCGACTGCAACACCTCGATCACGCGCTGGGTCACGGCGTCGAACCAGCCGCCGTGATAGCCGGCCAAGCCGCCGATCACGATGCCAAGGATAAAGCTGATCGTGACGCCGATGATCCCGATGGTCAGCGAGATGCGCGCGCCATAGATCACCCGCGACAGCACATCGCGGCCGAGCCGGTCGGTACCAAGAAGGAACACCTCCCCCCCCTCGGCCGGGCAGACAAGGTGCAGGCTGGCGGGGACCATGCCCCAGAAATCATACTCATCGCCCGAGCAGAAGAAGCGGAGTGGCTGCACATCGGTCAGATCGTCGGTATAGACCCGCCGCAACGTCTCCATGTCGAGGGTCTGGTCGCGGCCATAGACGAAGGGGCCCACGAACGCGCCCTCATGAAACAGCCGCACCGGCTGCGGCGGGCTGTAGATGAAGTCGCTGTTGCGGGTGTCCTGACTGTAGGGCGCCAGAAACTCGCTGATGAAGATCGTCGAATACATCACCAGCAGGAAGATGCCGCACCAATAGGCGATCTTGTGCTTCTTGAACTGCCACCACATCAATTGCCGCTGCGAGGCTTCGGCAAAACGGCTTTGGGCGGATTGGCGAACCTCGGCCTCGTTCGGGTCGAAGGGCAGGTCGGACACGAAATGCCCCATCGGCGCGCCGGGTTCGGGCAGGGGGCTGGATGTAAGGCTCATTTGCTGCTTCCTGCCCCAAGGCGAATGCGCGGATCAAGGAATGCCAGGGCGATGTCGGAAATCAGGACCCCGATCACCGTCAGGAAGGCGAGGAACATCAGGAACGACCCGGCAAGATACATGTCCTGACTTTGCAGCGCGCGGATCAGCATCGGGCCGGTGGTCTCCAGCGACAGGACGATCGCCGTCACCTCCGCGCCCGAGATCATCGCGGGCAGGATCGACCCGATGTCCGAGACAAAGAAGTTCAGCGCCATCCGCAGGGGATACTTCCGCAGCACCTTTTTCGGATGCAGCCCCTTGGCCTTGGCGGTGACCACATACTGCTTGTCCAGCTCGTCCAGAAGGTTGGCCCGCAGCCTGCGCACCATCCCCGCCGTACCGGCCATGCCGATGATCACCACCGGTATCCAGATATGCGACAGGATGGAGGTGACCTTCTCCCAGCTGAGGGGTTCGTTCAGGTATTGCCGGTCCATCAGGTTGCCGATGGAAATGCCGAACCAGCTGTTGGCGAAATACATCATCACCAGCGCCAGCATGAAGTTCGGCACCGCGATGCCGATCAGGCCAAGGAAGGTCAGCCCGTAATCGCCCCAGCTGTACTGATGCGTCGCCGAATAGATGCCGATGGGAAAGGCCAGCGCCCAGGTGAAGAGGATGGTCAGCACCGACAGAACGATGGTCAGCCAGAGCCGGTCACCGACAACCTCGTTCACCGGCAGGCGGTATTCGAAGGAATAGCCGAAATCGCCGGTCACCATCCCCCCCGCCCAGTTCAGATACCGAAAGACCTGCGGCTGATCGAAACCGTAGCGTTCGCGCAGCATCTCGATCTCGGCGAGGTCGGCGTCTTCACCCAGCGCCTGCAACTCGGCGATATGGCTTTCGAAGAAGTCACCGGGCGGCAGTTCGATGATCAGGAACACCAGGATCGAGATCAGGACCAAGGTCGGGATCATCGTCAGCGTGCGCATCACGACGTAGCGGATCATGACCTATGCCTTATCGTAAAAGAAGGTGTCGGGCAGGTAGGCCCCAAGATAGCTGGTCGGGATGAAGCCGAAGAGCGCCTCTTCCGGGATGTTGCGCAGGCGGGCGGACCGGACGATGGGTTGCAAGGCCCCGTTGATCGTGCCGATGGTGAACACCTGATCGGCACGCAAGGCGAGCATCTTGCCCCAGATCTCCTCACGCACCGCGGTGGAGGTGCTTTGTCGCCACTCCTCCAAGTGCTTCACCAGTTCGACGACCTCCGGCATGTCCGGGGCCTCACCCGCCTCACCGGAGGAGAGGTACCAACTCCCCCAAAGCGGCCATTGCAACTGGTCGCTGTTGGTCGGGGCAAGCTGGTCCGGGGCCATGTCTGCGGTGGGGATGCCGTTGTCCAGACCGACCCAGACCGACATCTGCACCTCACCCCCCAGGGCGCGGCTGCGAAACACGTCGCGCTGCGACACGCGGGTGTAGATCGCAATCCCGACCTCGCGCATGTGGTCGCGGATCAGTTCAAGGACATCCGTCTCCAGCGTGCTTTCGCCCGAGGATTCGACCACGATCCCGGCTTTGCGCCCATCGGGCAGAAGGCGGATGTTGCCGCCGCCGCGTTCGGTAAGGCCGATCTCGTCCAGCATGCGGTTGGCCAGATCGGGGTCGTATTGGGACCAGGCGCTGGCATACTCCGGCTTGAAAAGCGGGCTTTCCGGCAGGACGGTATCGGCGCTTTCCCGGGCGAGGCCGAAGTAGATCACCTTGTTCAACTCGGCCCGGTTGATCGCGACCGACATCGCCCGGCGCATCCGCACGTCCTGAAACAGCGTCCGCCACACCGGATCGCCGCAGTTGAGGTTCGGCAAGAGCGCCACGCTGGATCCTTGCGTCCGCCGCCAGAGCGACACGCGCAGGTCGTGCACCTTCTCGGCCTGCTTCAAGAGCGTATAGTCCGGGAAATCGACGCCCGTCGTTTGCAGGTCGCTTTCCCCGGTCGCGGTCTTGGCCGAGATGATCTCGGACGAGGCGACATCCAGCACGATCCGGTCGATGTAGGGCAGTTGGTTGCCCGCCTGATCGACCCGGTGGAAATAGGGGTTCCGCTCGAAGATGAACTGTTCCGATGGGGGCGCAGTACGGGGACGCCAGGCCTCCAGCGTCGGAAGGTCAGGGTTTTCCGGGCGGTTCGACCGGGACATCTTCTGGTGCAGACCCTGCCAGTCGTCGACGCGGAAGGTCTCGATATACTCGGCGAGCTTTTCTTCGGTCTGATACTTGGCGTGGAACTGGCGCAGGTATGCGCCGGGCATGAACAACACCAGCGGCAGGGGTGCCGCGATCTTGGGCAGGAAATCGGGTGAGGGGCTGGCAAAGGTGTAGCGGACGGTCAGGGGGTCCAGCACCTCGAACGTCGCCAATTGGCCGTTCGACATCAGCTCCACCGGCGGGCCACTGCGGTAGAGATCCTCGTTGTTGAGGACATCTTCCCAGCAATACTTGAAGTCGTCGGCGGTGAAGGGGCTGCCGTCCGACCAGCGATGCCCCTCACGCAAATGAAGCGTATAGACCCGGTTTTCCT
>NCDS01000075.1 GCA_002280315.1 Rhodobacterales bacterium 32-66-7
GACCTCAACTCGGACGGGCAGCACAAGGACCTGTTGTACGTCGACGGCGGCACCTCGACCGGGACGACGGGGCATCTGGTGATGGAAGGCAAGGAAGTCTTTCGCCATGCCATTGAAAAGCTTGCTGAAACCGCGCACCATGCGCTTGGGAAAGCTGGCCTCACGCCCGAGGATGTGGATTGGATCGTGCCGCATCAGGCCAATATCCGCATCATCGAAGGCACGGCGAAACGCATGCAGGTGCCGATGGGCCGGGTGATCGTCACGGTGCAGGACCATGGCAACACCTCGGCCGCGTCGATCCCCCTGGCGCTGTCGGTCGGCAAGGCCCGGGGTCAGATCAAGCCTGGCCAGCTTCTCGTCACCGAGGCGATCGGCGGCGGGCTGGCCTGGGGGGCTGTCGTCCTGCGCTGGTAGAGGCGCAGCACGGGTTGCCCCAAGGTGTTGATATTGACTCAGGAATCCATCCGCCGCATGGTTTCGGAACAAATCCGGGTGGGGGACGTGATGAGCGAAAAGACCTTGACGCGTATGGACCTCAGCGAAGCGGTGTTCCGCGAGGTTGGCCTGAGCCGGAACGAATCCGCCAATCTGGTGGAAAGCGTCCTTCAGCACATGTCCGACGCGCTGGCCGAGGGGGAGACGGTCAAGATCTCCTCCTTCGGCACCTTCTCGGTCCGCGCCAAGTCGGCCCGGGTCGGCCGCAATCCGAAGACCGGGGAAGAGGTTCCGATCTCGCCCCGCCGGGTGCTGACCTTCCGGCCCTCGCATCTGATGAAGGACCGGGTCGCTGCGGGAAAGAAGCGCTGACGGGGTAGCCCTGGATGGACAAGTCGCCCGACGCCTTCCGCACGATCAGCGAAGTGGCCGATGTCCTTGGCACGCCCGCGCATGTGCTGCGGTTCTGGGAAAGCCGGTTTCCGCAGATCAAACCGGTCAAGCGCGCGGGCGGGCGGCGGTATTACCGACCGTCCGATGTGGCGCTCCTGTCTGGGATCAAGCGGCTGTTGCACGATGACGGGCTGACGATCCGGGGCGTGCAGCAGGTGTTGCGCGATCAGGGCGTGCGACATGTAGCGGCCCTGTCGGGGGCGACGGGGATCGAAGCGGACGACCTCGACTACGCAGGTGAGGACGATCTGGCACCCCTTGCCGATGACGCCGATGCCGAGGCTGGCTTTGTCTCTGTCGATGCGGAGGAGGATACGATGCCGGACGCCGATGCACTCCTGCCGGTTGAGGTGCAATTGCCCCTCTTTGCCGAAGATGCCGGACTGGCGGACGCGTCGCTGCCGCCCCTTGTGCTCCACCGCCGCCCGACCCTGCGCGAGGATGCAAGCGTCGCCAGCCTGATCCGCGCCCTGCCGCGTGGCGCGCTGGCTGGCCACAGCGACAAGATCGCCGCACTCGCCCTGCGCCTGCGGGCCTTGCGGTCCGAAATGGTCACCCGCGCCCAGGGTTTGCCGGGCTGACCGGGGCGATGCGCATATCCCCTTGCCCCGACCCGGAATATCGTTATGTATCGCCGCGTGTCGGGCCGTAGCGCAGCCTGGTTAGCGCGTCCGTCTGGGGGGCGGGAGGTCGAGAGTTCGAATCTCTCCGGCCCGACCACTGCAAAACCGCCCGCCTGCCGCCTGGCAGTGCGGGCGGTCTTGTTTCCGGCCCGGGCGCGGGCAACGAAAGGATCCGGCCCATGACCAGGGGAGTCTTGCCCTCGCAGGCGCTGCGGCGGCTGATCGCCGACGGGGCCATTGCGGCCGACCCTGCGGTCAGCGGCGACCAGGTGCAACCGGCCAGCCTTGATCTGCGGCTTGGCCCGGTGGCGCATCGGGTGCGGGCGTCGTTCCTGGCGGGCAAGGGGCGGTCCGTGGCCGACCGTCTGGCCGAATTTGCCATGCACAGCATGGACCTGACCGCCGGGGCCGTGCTGGAAAAGAACTGCGTCTATCTGATCCCCTTGGCCGAACGGCTTGCCCTGCCCCAAGGCGTTACTGCGGTCGCGAATGCCAAAAGCTCCTCCGGTCGTCTGGACCTTCTGACCCGCACGATCACCGATGGCGGGGTGGAGTTTGACCGCATCCCCGACGGCTACCAGGGCCCGCTTTACGCCGAGGTCTGCCCGCGCAGCTTTTCCGTCCTCGCCCGCGCCGGGCAGCGGCTGAACCAGATCCGCTTTCGCCAGGGCCATGCGGTGCTGAGCGACCGGGAGCTTGCCACGCTCCACGCCGCCGACCCCTTGGTCACCGGCGAGGCGGTCATCTCCGAAGGCCTGGGCTTTTCCGTCGACCTTCGCCCCGCCACGGGTACCCTCGTCGGCTACCGCGCCAAGCCGCATGCCGGGGTGATCGACCTCGACCGGATCGGCCACTACCCCGCGTCCGAGTTCTGGGAGGAGCTCCACACCCGCGATGGTCGCATCATCCTGGATCCGGGTGCGTTCTACATCCTTGTCAGCCGCGAGGCGGTGACGATCCCGCCCGATCATGCCGCCGAAATGGCCCCCTATCTGGCCATGGTGGGCGAGTTCCGGGTGCATTACGCCGGGTTCTTCGATCCGGGCTTCGGCCATGCCGCTGCCGGAGGGACCGGCTCACGCGGGGTCCTGGAGGTGCGCTGCCATGAGGCACCCTTTGTCCTGGAACATGGCCAGGTCGTGGGACGGCTGGTCTACGAACGGATGGCGGCGCGGCCGGAACGGCTTTATGGCAGCGGCATCGCCTCGAACTACCAGGGCCAGGGCCTGAAACTCGCCAAGCAGTTCCGCACCGGCTGAGGGGCCGGGAGCCAAATTTCTTGAGGAAGAAATTTGCAAATTCCTTGCTTCAAGGAATTTGGCTCATGCCCCCAGCGCCTTGCCAAGCCGGTAAAGCCGGGCGCGTTTCATCAGGGACTTCAGCGGCACCGGCCCCTCGGCCATCGCCTCGGCCCTGGTCCGAACGGCTTCCACGATTGCCGCAATGCGCTCGGGTTGATGCGAGTGCATCTCCCACAGGAACCCGTCCGGATCGCGGCGCGACAGCCCCTCGGCCGCCAAGACATGGCCGGGGAAATCCTGCGCGTTGAGGGTCACGATCGCCTCGGCCCCGGCGGCGATGGCGGTCGCCAGAACGTGGAGATCATCCGGGTCAGGCAGCAGAAGCCGCGCCTCGATCTCGGGATGCGGGCGGATCAGACCGGCGGGAAAGTCGGCCCGGAACAGCGCCGCCTCGGTCGCGGCAAGCGCAGGGGCGGCGGGGCCAAGCTTCGCCGTGGCAAGGACCCATTCGCGGAGGATGCGGTCGGAATAGACCGGCTGGAACAGCCCGGCCTTCGCCGCGCCTTGCAGAACCTCACGCAGGACCGTGGGAAAGAGGACACAGGCATCCAGGACCACCCGACCGAAGGGCGCGGGCTTGCCCATCTCAATCCAGCCGGAACACGAGCGATTTGAGGTATGAGCTTTCCGCCAGTTGCGGCAGCACCGGATGGTCGCCCGCCGCAAAGCCGGTGTGGATGATCTGCCCCCGCCGCCCGCCGCGCCCGATCCCCCGGGCCGAGGCGTTGCGGAACGCCGCAAGGTCGGCGGCATGGCTACAGGAACACAAGACCAGATAGCCCCCTGGGCTGACCAGAGGTGCCGCCAGCCGCGCCAGCCGCTCATAGGCGCGCAACCCCGCCTCCAGCGCCGGTTTGGCCGGGGCAAAAGCGGGCGGGTCGCAGATCACCAGCTCAAAGCGCTCTGGTCCCTGACCCATCTCCTCCAGCACCGCAAAGGCGTCGCCCTGCCGGATGCTGAAGCGGTCCCCGAACCCCGACGCGTCCGCCCCCTGCCGCGCAAGGTCAAGGGCTGCGGCCGAGGCGTCGACGCCAAGCGCGCCCACCCCGCCCGCCGCAAGCGCCGCCAGGGCAAAGCCGCCGACATGCGAGAAGACGTCCAGCACCCGCGCACCCCGGGCCAGCCGGGCGGCAAAGGCATGGTTGTCGCGCTGATCAAAGAACAGGCCGGTCTTCTGCCCGCCCATCAGGTCCGCCAGATAGGTGGCCCCGTTCATCGCGACCGCAACCGGACCCGTCGGCGGCAGGCCATGCACCACGGCGGTCGCATCGTCGAGCCCTTCGAGGCTGCGCGCCCGGCCCCCTGCGTTCTTGATCACCGTCCGGACCCCGGTCACCTGAACCAGCGCTGCGACCAGATCGGTCAGGGCCACCTCGGCCCAGGCGGCGTTCGGCTGCAGGACCGCCACCTCGCCGAACCGGTCGATCACGACCCCGGGCAGACCGTCCGCCTCGGCATGGACCAGACGGTAGAAGGGGTGGTCAAAGAGCCGCTCGCGATGGGCCAGCGCTTGGGACAGGCGTCGGGCAAACCAGGCCTGATCGACCACCGCCTCGGGGTTGCGGTCCAGCACCCGCGCGATGATCTTCGAGCCGGTGTTGACCGTGACCAGCCCCAGCGGGCGGCGGTCGCTGTCCTCCAGCACCGCAAGCGCGCCCGGTAAAAGGCCCTGCGTCCGGCGGTCGGTGACGAGTTCATCGGCGTAGACCCAGGGAAACCCGTGCCGGATCACCCGGGCATCGCTTCGCGGTTTCAGCCGTACGACCGGTCGGCTTTCCGGGGTCCGGCTGTCCGGGGTCCGGCTGTCCGGGGTCCGGCTGTCTGGCGCGTGTTCGGCTTCGCTCACTCTCAACCTCATCGGGACGGCCCTGTCGGGCCGCCCCTATCCGATCCTTGTGCCAGTGACCAGCGTCCGTCTGAACGCTGACCGACCGACGGCTTACTTGAGTTCGACCGTCATCGTCACGTTGGAGCTGGCATAAAGATAGTCCGGCTGGCCCGGCGTGGCGCTGATCTGGGTCGAGACGTTGACGCTGGTCACCACGCAGGTCGCGGCGACCGAGGCCAGCAAAAGCTCGCATTCGGCGGCGCTCCTCGTGTAAAGCGAGGCACGATAGGCGTCTTCTTCGGCGGTCTTTCCCGCGGCATCAACCGCCGTCATCGGCGCGTTGATCGAGAACGAGGTGTTGAACATCACCCCGCCCATGTCTTCGGGAAAGAACTCACCGGTCTGGTCCTGCGCCAGCGCAGGCAGGGTCAGAACCGACAGGGCAAGCGCGGGGGTGAAGCGGAAGATGGCTGCGATACGCATGGGACCTCGATGCAGGATGGGTTGATTTCCGTAACGGGATCGTTGCCCGATCCGCCAAAAAAACGCAACGTATGGTTTCCCGACGCGCGCAGTCGGCTTGCGGGCTGCCCGTCTGCGCGGCGGTCTTGTTAGCGCTAACAAATACCGCTATCCTGCATATGTCCAAATAAAGGAACCACTGCCATGGCGCTGCATCCAGTGATTGCCCGGGTGACTGACCGGATCCGGGCCCGCTCCACCGACACGCGCGGTGGCTATCTGACGCGGATGGCTGCGGCGGTGGCGCAGGGGCCGGTGCGGGCGCATCTGTCCTGTGGCAATCAGGCGCATGCCTATGCGGCGATGGGGGCGGCGAAGGCCGATCTTGCAGCTGCGAAGGTGCCGAACCTTGGCATCGTGACCGCCTACAACGACATGCTCTCGGCCCATCAGCCGTTCGAGCGGTATCCCGACATCCTGCGCGCGGCTGCGAAGGCCGCCGGGGCGACGGTTCAGGTCGCCGGTGGCGTCCCGGCGATGTGCGACGGCGTCACGCAGGGCCAGCCGGGGATGGAGCTGTCGCTCTTCTCCCGCGATGTGATCGCCCTCGCAGCCGGGGTGGCCCTCTCTCACAACTGCTTCGACGCAGCGCTTTACCTTGGCGTCTGTGACAAGATCGTCCCCGGCCTGATCATGGCCGCCGCGACCTTCGGCCATATCCCGGCGGTCTTCGTGCCTGCCGGGCCGATGCCCTCCGGCATCCCGAATGACGAGAAATCCCGGGTCCGGAACGCCTATGCCGAAGGCAAGGCCACGCGGGAAGAGCTGATGGCCGCCGAGATGGCCAGCTACCACGGCCCCGGCACCTGCACCTTCTACGGCACGGCGAACACCAACCAGATGCTGATGGAGTTCATGGGGTTGCACCTCCCCGGCACCAGCTTCGTCAACCCCGGCACGCCCTTGCGCGACGCGCTGACGACGGCGGCGGTCGACCGCGCTGCCGCGATCACGGCGCTGGGCAACGACTTCCGCCCGGCGGGCGAGATCCTGGATGAACGCGCCTATGTGAACGGCATCGTCGGGCTGATGGCGACGGGAGGGTCGACGAACCTTGTTCTCCACCTGCCCGCGATGGCGCGCGCGTCGGGAGTGCTCCTTGACCTTCAGGACTTTGCCGACCTTTCCGAAGCGGTGCCCCTGATGGCCAAGGTCTACCCGAACGGCCTTGCCGACGTGAACCACTTCCACGCCGCCGGGGGCCTTCAGTTCCTGATCGGCCAGCTTCTAGACGCAGGGTTGCTGCACCCCGACGCCAGGACCATCGCCGGGGACGGGTTGGCGCCTTACCGGCAGGAACCCGTGCTGGACGATGGTCGCCTGACCTGGCGCGACGGGCCGAAGGTCAGCCTCAACGACAAGATCGTGCGCCCCGCCACCACCCCGTTCGCGCTGCAAGGCGGGTTGAAGCAGCTGACCGGCAACCTTGGGCGCGGGGTGATCAAGATCTCGGCCGTGGCCCCGGAGCGTCATGTGATCGAAGCGCCCGCCCGCATCTTCCACAGCCAGGACGCGGTGAAGGCCGCCTTCAAGGCGGGGGAGTTCACCTCCGATACCATCGTCGTCGTCCGCTTCCAGGGTCCGCAGGCGAACGGGATGCCGGAACTCCACTCCCTCACGCCCACGCTGACCGTCCTGCAGGATCGGGGCCTTCGGGTGGCGCTGGTAACGGATGGCCGGATGTCGGGCGCTTCGGGCAAGGTCCCGGCGGCGATCCATGTCGCGCCGGAGGCGGCCTGCGGCGGCCCCCTTGCGAAGCTCCGGGATGGCGACCTCGTCCGGCTTGACGCCGAGGCGGGCACCCTGACCGCCCTCGTCCCCGATTTCGACGCCCGCAGCCCGGTGACCGCCGACCTTTCCGCCAACGAACACGGGTTGGGCCGCGAGCTTTTCGCCGCCTTCCGCCGCAACGTGGGCTCGGCCGATACCGGGGCGGCGCTGGTGCTTTGACCGGCACACTTCGGACAACCATACGCCTCCGGCGGGGATATTTCAGGCAGAAAGGATGACGCGAGCGCAAAAGGCCACGACCGCCGCGCATGCCATTCCTTTCTGCCCTAAATATCCCCGCCGGAGGCTCCGACCGATCCGCATCCCCGTTGCCGGGCCCTGAAGGAGCCAGACCCATGACCCCCGCCGACCAATCCCTGAAGGCCGCCGAAATCTGCCGCCTTGCCCCGGTGATCCCGGTCCTGGTGATCGACGACCTCGCCCAGGCGCGCGGGTTGGCCGAGGCGCTGGTAGCCGGTGGGCTGCCCGCGCTCGAGGTCACGCTGCGCACGCCCGCGGCGCTGGACGCGATCCGCGCGATGGCCGAGGTTCCGGGGGGCGTGGTTGGCGCGGGGACGCTGCTGACACCTGCCGATGTCAAGGCGGCCAAGGCGGCGGGGGCGCGGTTTGGCGTCTCGCCCGGGGCCACCGACCGGCTTATCGCGGCCTGCGAGGACGAAGGGCTGCCGCTTTTGCCCGGGGCTGCGACCGCGTCGGAGATCATGGCGCTGCTCGAAAAGGGCTACACCGTCCAGAAGTTCTTTCCGGCCGAACAGGCCGGCGGGGCGGCTTACCTCAGATCCATCGGCTCACCCTTGCCGCAGGTGCGATTCTGCCCGACCGGCGGGATCAGCCTGGCGCGGGCACTGGACTATCTGGCGCTGACGAACATCCTTTGTGTCGGCGGCAGTTGGGTTGCCCCGAAAGAGGCCGTGGCGCGGCAGGACTGGGCCACCGTCACCCGGCTTGCCAAGGAGGCGGCCATCCTCTCCCGGGGCGGCTGAGCCTAGTACCCCTGTCGCTTCGCGCGGCCGCCGCGACGCACGGGGGCCGGCGGGGGGGCCAGCGCTTCGGTCAGGACCGGGGTCATCGGATGATCCGGCGCGGCGTAGGTCGCCATCAGAAGCCGCGCCGCGTCGGGAACCGGAACACCGACCGGCAAGGACAGCGCCCAGTCGACGAAGATCGACCGGCACTCGGCCGGGGTGATCCCCTCGATCCGGTAGCTTTCCCGCACCAGACCCTTCGGGTCAGCCTCGGCCAGTTGCATCATCCGTCCCCTTCCCGTCCCACCAGTCGCGCGACCGCAGCGGCGGCGGCCCCGGTTGCCGTGTCCAGCAGCGCGGCGAGCCTGGCGGGCGTGGGCAATCCGGTTTCCCGCAACACGAAGGCGCGTCCGCCTTCGCCAAGGCTTGGCCAGTCCAGCTCCCCCTCGGTCAGAAGTCGGCCCGCTGCATGCAGCCGCC
>NCDS01000076.1 GCA_002280315.1 Rhodobacterales bacterium 32-66-7
TGGCCGATCGCCTGTTCGCCTGACCGGAAGGAATTTGCCAGATGACCCAGTCCCACGTGCCGGCGACCCTTGGCAGGACAACCGATGCGGTGGCGCTTTCCACCACCACCACCCACCAGATCGGCCCGATGCTGCGCCGGCGGCGGCGCGAGATGAACCTGACGCTGGCACAGGTTGCGGGCTCGGCGGGCATCGCCTCGGGCTTTCTGAGCGAGATCGAGCGGGATCAGGCCTCCCCCTCCGTCGCCACGCTGATCCGGCTGTGTGATGTGCTGGGCATCTCGGTGGGCTCGCTGTTCACCAGCAACCAGCCGCTGCTGGTGCGGGCGGGTAGCCGCGAAAAGATGCGCTACGGCGGCCAGATGATCACCTATGAACTTCTGACCTCGCGCACCGCCAACACCATGGCCGCCATCATGGGCGAGTTGCAGCCGGGCGGCATGTCGGGCCCCGAACAGCACACCCTGAATGCCGAAGAGGAATTCGTGCTCGTGCTGCAGGGCGAGATCGTGATGCAGATCGGCGCGCAGTCGTATCACCTTTACGAAGGTGACGCCCTGACCTTCGATCCGCGCGAGAAGCACCGTTACCTGAACCCCAGCCCGACGCAGGTCTGCCGGACGCTGTGCATGATCACGCCGCAGCCACGCTGACCCGGTGCCCGGCGGTGAGGCCTTGACAGACGGCAGGTTGCCTCACAATGTTCGATCAGAGCGAAATATAATCGCTGGAAAAGATTATCACAGGGAGGTTGCGATGCATGATGTTGTCGTGATCGGGGCGGGGCTTGCGGGGGCTGCGGCCGCCTTGCGGCTGGGCGATGCGGGCCGCAGCGTTCTGGTGATCGAGGCGCGGGGCCGCACCGGCGGGCGGACCTATTCGCGCGGCATCGGCGATGACACCGAAGTGATGGAGTTCGGCGGCAGCTGGATCACCCCCTGGCACGACCGGATGCGGGCGCTGGCGGCACGGTTCGACATGGCCCTGCGCCCCACCCATCCCGTGGTCGAACGCCGCTGGCATGACGGGCAGTCCCTGCGCACCGACACTCCGGTTGCCGCCGAGGCGCTGGCCGCCCATACCGCCGGGCTGGCGGCGCTCCGTCAGGATGCACTCGACATGCACGATACCACGGGGCGCTGGCACAATGGCAGCCCGTGGGCAGAGACCTCCACCGCCGATTACCTGCGCGCCAGGGGGGTTCCGGCCAGTGTCGTGCATGAATTCATGGCGTGGTGGGCGATCAGCGGATCGGGCGATCCGGACCGCATCAACCCGCTGGACCCGCTATACTTCGCCTCGCATCACGATGGCACGCTTGACGGGATGATGGCCATCCTGACCCATACCATCGCGGGTGGCGTCGGCACCCTGACCGGGCGGGCGCTGGCGGCAAGCGGTGCCGACCTCGTGCTGGGCGACGCGGTGGTCGAGGTTGCCGAAAACGGCCACCATGTGGCCCTGCGCCTGACCAGCGGGCGAACCTTGCGGGCGCAGCAGATGATCGTGGCGGTTGCGGTGAATGCTGTGGCGACGATCCGGTTCGACCCGCCCTTGCGCACCGCCCAACAGGCATTGACCACCGACCGCCACAAGGGCCGCGCGGTCAAGATGCTGCTGCGGGTGACGGGCGTTGCCCCCGGCATCCTTGTGACCGGCGAGGCCGAGGGGCTGCGCTGGATGTTCTCGGAACGCGCGCTGGCCGATGGCAGCACCGCGATCATCGCCTTCGGGCTTTATGACGAGGTGCCCGACACCTCGTTTGCCGCGATGAGCCGCGCGGTGAAACGCTTCTTCCCCGAGGCGACGCTGCTGTCACATGACTGGCACGACTGGGTGCGTGACCCTTACTCATCCGGTACCTGGGTGTCGCATGGGCTTGGCCAGACGCCGCTGTTCGCCGCCGAAGAATGGCGCGCAGAGGGCCGCGTGCATTTTGCCACCAGCGACATCGCCTCGCGCGAGTCCGTCTGGTTCGAAGGGGCCGTCATCTCGGGCGAAGACGCCGCCGACGCCATTCTGGCCAGCCATCCATCCTGATCCAAAGGGCATCCCATGACCAATGCACATAAATTCTACATCGACGGCGCCTGGGTGGACCCGGCGCATTTGACCACGCTGGACGTGATCAACCCGGCCACGGAACAGCCCTTCGCCTCGATCGCGATGGGGTCTGCGGCGGATGTGGACCGCGCGGTGGCTGCGGCCAGGCGCGCCTTCCCGGCGTTCTCGCAAACCTCCAGGGCCGACCGGCTGGAGATTCTGCGCGCCATCCTTGCCGCCTATGATGACCGCTACGACGAGATTGCCGCCGCGGTCAGCCAGGAGATGGGCGCGCCCTTGTCCTTCGCGATGGACGCGCAAGCCTGGGCGGGTCAGGCCCACATGAAAGCCGCCATCGAGGCGCTGGAGAGTTTCGAGTTCGAAGAGCAACGCGGCTCCACCCGCATCGTTCGCGAAGGCATCGGGGTCGCCGCCCTGATCACGCCGTGGAACTGGCCGCTCAACCAGATCGTCTGCAAGGTTGCCCCGGCCATCGCGGCAGGCTGCACGATGGTGCTGAAACCCTCGGAAATAGCACCGATGAGCGGGTTGATCTGGGCCGAGGTCTGCCATGCGGCGGGCGTCCCTGCGGGCGTGTTCAACCTGATCAACGGTGACGGGCCGTCCGTGGGACAGGTGCTGGCCGCGCACAGGGATGTCGATGTGGTGTCGTTCACCGGATCGACCCGCGCGGGCATCATCGTGGCCAAGACCGCCGCCGATACGGTCAAGCGGGTCAGTCAGGAGCTGGGCGGCAAATCGGCCAACATCTTGCTCGAGGATGCCGATTTCGAGACGGCCGTGGCGGCTGGCGTTGACGCCTGCTTTGCCAACTCCGGCCAGTCCTGCGATGCGCCGACGCGGATGCTGGTTCCCGCCGCGCGGCACGCAGAGGTGCTCGACCTTGCCCGCGCCGCTGCCGAAGCGCAGGTCGTGGGCGATCCGCAGGCGACGGACACAACGATGGGCCCGGTGATCAGCGACGTGCAGTTCAAGAAGATCCAGGCGCTGATCGACAAGGGCATCGCCGAAGGGGCCACCCTCGTGACTGGCGGCCCGGGCCGTCCTGCGGGGCTGAACGCAGGCTACTTTGTCCGCCCGACGATTTTTGGCAACGTCACCCCGGCGATGACCATCGCGCGTGAGGAAATCTTCGGCCCCGTGCTGTCGATCATGCCCTACGACACCGAAGCGCAGGCGGTGGAGATTGCCAATGACACCGTCTACGGCCTTGCCGCCTATGTCCAGTCATCCGACATCGCGCGCGCCCGTGCGGTGGCGCGCCAGATGCGGGCGGGCACCGTCAACCTGAACGGCCCCGACTGGGATACCTTCGCCCCGTTCGGCGGCTACAAGCAATCCGGCAACGGCCGCGAATACGCCGATTGGGGCATGATGGAGTTTCTGGAGACCAAGGGCATCGTCGGATACGGCGAGGCATGATGGGCATCCTTGATCTGCACGTTCCCGGCGACTGGCCCGCGCTTGCCCCCCTGCCGCCCGGGGATATCGCCAGCGGCAACGCCGATCAGCGCGGGGCCGATCAGCGCGGGGTGGAGCTGTTTGCAGCACCCGAGGATGGGCTGACAGTCGGGCTTTGGTCCTGCACCCCTTGGGTGGCAACCCCCGGCCCCTATCCGTTCGACGAATTCATGATCCTGCTGGAGGGGTCGGTCACCATTCGGCTACCCGATGGGAGGGCCGAAACGCTGCGGGCGGGGGATGCCTTCTTCATCCCGAAGGGGCTGGATTGCGCCTGGGATCAGCCGGAAGCGGTAAAGAAGATCTACGTGATCTTTGAAAACGGCACGGCAGACCCCGCCGCGACCCTGCCCCTGAAGGTTGATCCGGCCACGCCGCTTGCCCCCTCTCCCGGCCCCGCTGCGGCGGTGCTGGTCGGGGCCGCGCCGCAGCAAAGGGCAGCAGAAGCCTATGCCGATGCCTCGGGTCAGTTTTCGGCGGGGGTCTGGGCCACCACACCCTACAGGCGCCGTCCGATCCCCTATCCGCGCCACGAACTCATGCACCTTCTGGCGGGCGAGGTGACGCTGACCGCCGATGGCGCCACACCCCGCACCTACCGGGCGGGCGACAGCTTTTTCGTGCCCAAGGGTTGCTTGGTGGATTGGGTCAGCACGGTTGATGTCGCCAAGATCTATTGCTCCATTGTGCCAAAGGCTTTGCCATGACCCCCGGGATTGACCGAAACCGCCTTGCCACACTGGCCAGCGCGGAAAACGCCGCCTTCGCCGCCCGCACCCCGAAATCCACCGCGATGCGGGCGCGGGCGGGGGCGGTGTTGCCCAACGCCGTGCCGATGCAATGGATGACCGCGCTCTACCGCACGCCCGCGATCTATGTGGCGGGGGGAGAGGGCGCCAACTTCACCGACATCGACGGCAACGCCTACTGCGATTTCAACGTCTGCGATCTGAGCATGACCATGGGCTACGGCCCCGCCCCGATTGTCGAGGCGGTGTCAAAACAGGTGGCCATGGGCGCGCATTATCTTCTGGCCACCGAAGCGGCGGTCGAGGTGGCCGAAAGCCTTGCCGCCCGCTGTGGCCTGCCGTTCTGGCAGTTCACCACCACCGCATCCGCCGCGAACATCGAGGTGATGCGCGTCGCGCGCACCCTGACGGGGCGGCAAAAGATCGTGGTGTTCGGCGGCCATTACCACGGCCATATCGACGAGACGCTGGCCTATGAGGCAAACGGCGAAACGCTGCCCGGCCAGTTGGGCCTGACGCCGGGGGCCACCGATCACACCGTGATCGTGCCGTTCAACGACCTGCCCGCGCTCGACGCAGCCCTGCGTGGCCGGGATGTGGCGCTGGTTCTGACCGAACCCGCGCTGACCAACAGCCTTCTGGTGCTGCCCGACCCCGGCTATCTGGCCGAAGTGCGCCGCCTGACCGCCGCTTACGGCACGTACCTCTGCATCGACGAGGCGCATACGTTCCAGTTCGCTTACGGCGGCCTCGCGCGCGACTGGGGGTTGGAGTGTGACTTCATCGTGCTGGGCAAGGGCTTTGGCACCGGCATCAGCTTTGCGCTTTACGGGATGAGCGCGCCGATCGGTGCCCGCTACGCCGAACTTCTGGACGGCGAAAGCGGGCCGAAGGGGCTGGCGACCGGGGGCACGACCTATGCCTCGGCTCTGGCTGTCGTTGCGGCCAAGGCGGCGCTGGATCAGGTGCTGACGCCCGATGGCTATGCGCGGCTGAAAGCCAACGGGGCCACTCTGGCCGACGGGATCGACGCCATCATCACCCGGCGAGGCTTGCCGTGGCGCGCGTTCCGCCTTGGCCCGCGCACGGGATATTGCCTGCGCCCCGACCTGCCGCGCAACGGGCGCGAGGCGTCCCTGTCCATCGACAAGGATCTGATCGCCGCGCGCCGCGTCTACATGGCCAATCGCGGCGTGTGGGAGGCGATCTGGTCGGCAGGCACCCAGGTCTCCTTCGCGCATTCCCGCGCCGATCTGGACCGCTATCTGGACCTGGCGGAGGCGTTTCTGGGCGAAGTGCAGGCATGACCCCGACGCCGACGGCATGGGGGTGGCGGGGCACAAAGGCCGGGTTCGTGAACCCGGCGCACCGGTCTTCAGCCCAATCATGACGCGCCTGCCCGGACTGCAAGCTCCTCGCTTCGACCCACCGCATCCTGCGGGAGGAGCCCCGCGCCATCGGTATCGTGCAGGGCAAGCGGCGGGGCTGCGCGCTAGAACTCCACCCCGGCCTGCGCCTTGATGCCGGCACGGAACGGATGCTTGATCAAGGTCATCTCGGTCACCAGATCAGCCGCCGCGATCAGCTCTTCCTTGGCGTTGCGCCCGGTCAGGACCACATGCGTGAGCGGCGGCTTTTCCGCGGCAAGGAACGCCAGCACCTCGGCAAGATCAAGGTAAGCGTAACGCAGGGCGATGTTGATCTCGTCCAGAAGGACCATGCGGATGGCGGGGTCGCGGATCAGCTCTTTCGCCTTCTCCCATCCCGCCTGTGCGGCGGCAATGTCGCGGGCCTTGTCCTGCGTCTCCCAGGTGAAGCCTTCGCCCATCGCGTGGAACTGGCACAGGTCGGCGAAATGCGTGGTCAGAAGCCGCCGCTCTCCGGTATCCCAGGCGCCCTTGATGAACTGCACCACCGCGCAGGGCATCCCATGCGCGACCGCGCGCAGGATCATCCCGAAGCCCGAGGAGCTTTTCCCCTTCCCCGCCCCGGTATGAACGATGATCAGCCCCTTTTCACCCGCCTTTCCTGCCATGATCTTGTCGCGCGCCGCCTTCTTCTTGGCCATCTTCGTCGCGTGACGGGCAAGCTCGGCATCCTTTGGTGTCGCATCGGTCTCGGTCATGGTCGGTCGCGTCCTTGACAATCATCGGGCATCTGCCACAGGTGGACAGGCGCTGGTTCCTGTTTATGACAGGCGAAGAGGGAATGCGACAGGGCCGCAAGGCTTCAAGGCGCAGCCGCCCCCGCGACCGTGACCGGAGAGGTCCCATTGCCACTGACCGCAAGGTCGGGAAGGCGGGGATCGTGGGGCCCAGACTTTCGGCGTCCCGTATCCGCAAGCCGGGAGACCTGCCAGCGCGCGGCAAGAAACCGGCGGACGGGGTGTTCCGCGACCGGCAGATCGCGGGCATGTCCCGCCTTCTCTGGCGCATCCCGTTTCCCCAGAAGGACAGGGCAATGGTCGCCACGCTATACGTCTGCACCACCTGCAAGACCGGTGAGCCGGTGCTTGAGGGCACCTTGCCGCCGGGGGCAGAGCTGCATGCAGCGCTTGCCGCCGGACCCGTGCCGGACGGTGTCCGCCTTGTCGGGGTCGAATGCCTGTCGGCCTGCACCGCCGCCTGCGCGGTGTCGCTGACGAAACCCGGCGGCTGGTCCTATGTCTATGGCAGGCTGACCCTCGACGACGTTCCCGCCATTCTGGATGGTGCCGCGAAATATGCCGCCAGCCCGGACGGGCTCGTCGCCTGGCGCGACCGTCCGACCGTCTTCCGCAAGCAATCCATCGCCCGCATTCCCCCGCAATTCCCGCATGAGGCCGCCGAATGACCGCTCCTGAAATGGGTCTGACCAAGATCCCCGTGACCGTGATCACCGGCTTTCTTGGTGCGGGCAAGACCACACTCATCCGCCACCTGATGCAGAACCCGCAGGGCAAGCGCCTCGCGATCCTGGTGAACGAGTTCGGCACCGTGGGCGTCGACGGCGACATCCTCAAGTCTTGCGCCGACGACAACTGCCCGGTGGAGAATATCGTGGAGCTTGCTAACGGCTGCATCTGCTGCACCGTCGCCGATGATTTC
Source organism: Rhodobacterales bacterium 32-66-7 (assembly GCA_002280315.1). Classification (GTDB taxonomy): domain Bacteria; phylum Pseudomonadota; class Alphaproteobacteria; order Rhodobacterales; family Rhodobacteraceae; genus Tabrizicola. The sequence continues at coordinate 7,361 of NCDS01000076.1, forward strand.
ATCCCGACGATCGAAGCGCTGATGGCGATGCCCGTCCGCCCGGACCACATCATCATCGAAACCTCGGGCCTCGCCCTGCCGAAGCCGCTCCTGAAAGCGTTCGACTGGCCCGCGATCCGCAGCCGCATTACGGTGGACGGCGTGATTGCTCTGGCCGATGCCGAGGCGGTGGCCGCCGGTCGTTTCGCCCCCGACGTGGCAGCGGTCGACGCCCAGCGCGCCGCCGACCCCTCGCTTGACCACGAAACCCCGCTGTCGGAGGTGTTCGAGGATCAGATCCTCTGCGCCGACCTGATCCTTCTGTCCAAGGCCGACCTCGCCGGAGAGGCAGGTCTTGCCGCCGCCCGTGCAGTAATCACGGCCGAGATGACCCGCCCGGTGCCGATGCTTGCGATGACCGAAGGCGTGATCGACCCGCGTGTGGTCCTGGGCCTGAAGGCCGCGGCGGAAGATGACCTCGTGGCCCGCCCCTCGCATCACGACGGCGAGGATGGCCATGAGCATGACGATTTCGACACGATCGTGGTCGACCTGCCCGAGGTGACCGACCCCGAAGCGCTCGCCGCCGCGATCACCCGGCTGGCGGTCGACCACAGGATCCTGCGCGTGAAGGGCCATGTCGCGGTGGCGGGCAAGCCGATGCGGATGCTGGTCCAGGCCGTCGGCGCGCGGGTGCGGATGCAGTACGACAAGCCCTGGGGTGCTGCCTTGCGCCGGTCGCAGCTGGTGGTCATCGCCGAACACGACGACATCAATGAGGCCGCAATCCGCAAGGTCCTGGGGGCCTGACACACCATGTCATCCCGGATCATCATGGCCAGTGAAGCGCTTCCCTCCTCCCTCGCGGGGGAGGGTTGGGGTGAAGGGGGCCCCTTTGTCGCCGAGGTGTCCGGAACACCCCCCCCACCCCCGACCCCTCCCCACCGGGGGGAGGG
>NCDS01000077.1 GCA_002280315.1 Rhodobacterales bacterium 32-66-7
GCGCTTCGATTACCACATCGAAAGCGATCTTGAGGCTGGGATCATGCTGCTCGGCTCCGAGGTGAAAAGCCTGCGGCAGGGCGGGTCGAATATCGCCGAAAGCTATGCAAGCGTCGAAGGCGGTGAGTTGTGGCTGATCAACGGCTACATCGCGCCCTACCTGCCCGCCAAGACCTGGGGACATGAGGAGCGGCGGCGGCGCAAGCTTCTGGTGTCCCGCAAGGAGCTTTCGCGCCTTTGGAATGCCGTCGGCCGTGAGGGCATGACCATCGTGCCGATGAAGATGTATTTCAACGACAAGGGCGTGGTGAAGTTGAAGCTTGGGGTCGCGAAGGGCAAGAAGCAGGCCGACAAGCGCGAAACCAGCGCCAAGCGCGACTGGGACCGCGACAAGGCCCGGCTGATGAAACAGAACAGCCGGGGGTAGGGGACGCTCCTCGTGCGACTTCGTCTTCTCGTCGCCGGTCTGAGACGCGCGAGGAGTGACGAAGTCAGCGACGAGCATCCCCGCAACCCGCTTGCGTGCGATGCGGCGGGACGGATATATCGCGAAGACCCCAGGGAGGCCCAAAGATGACCCCTTCGCCGCAGGATGATCCGACGACCCTGGTCTCGACCGACTGGCTCGCGCGCCACCTGCGCGACCCTGACCTGCGGCTTCTGGATGCCAGCTGGTATCTGCCCGCCTCGGGCCGCGACGCAATGGCGGAGTATGACGCGGCCCATATCCCCGGCGCACGGTTCTTCGACCTCAACGAGATTTCGGACCAGCGGTCATCCCTGCCGCACATGGCCCCGCCGCCGGAGAAGTTCATCAGCCGGATGCGGGCGATGGGGGTGGGCGACGGGCATCAGGTGGTGGTCTACGACGGCTCGGGTCTCTTCAGCGCGGCACGGGTCTGGTGGACCTTCCGGCTGATGGGCAAGACCGATGTCGCGGTGCTGGACGGGGGCTTGCCGAAATGGCAGGCCGAGGGTCGCGAGGTCGAGGATATGGCTCCTACGTTGCGCGACCGGCACATGACCGTCAGCCGCCAGAACCACCTGGTAAAGGACGTCACGCAAGTCGCCCATGCCGCAAAACTGGCCGAGGCCGAGATCATCGACGCCCGCTCTGCCGCCCGCTTCCGGGGGGAGGGCGCCGAACCCCGGCAAGGCCTCCGCGCGGGCCATATCCCCGGGGCGAAGAGCCTGCCCTATACGGAGCTCCTAAGCCCCGACGGCACGATGAAGGCTCCCCCGGCGCTGAAGGCCGCGTTCGAGGCCGCGGGGGTCGATCTCCGCAAGCCCGCGATCACCACCTGCGGCTCGGGCGTGACGGCGGCGATCCTGTCCCTCGCGCTAGAGCGGATCGGCCACCGCAACCACGCGCTTTACGACGGCTCCTGGGCCGAATGGGGCATGTATGACGACCTGCCGGTCGCGACCGGGCCGTGAGTTTAGACTTCAGTCAGCCGGGTGCCCCCCCTCCGCCTTTGTGGGGAGGGGTTGGGGGTGGGGGTTGACTGGACACCGAGTCCCCCCCACCCCAACCCTCCCCCACAAGGGGGGGAGGGAGGCGCGCGGTGCTGACCGCTTCCTCTTGTCCCAGCCGGAGCCAATGATGCTTGAAGCCCTGACCGCCCAGCCGCAGGACAAGATCCTGCAACTCATCGCGCTTTACCGCGACGACCCAAGGCCCACCAAGATCGACCTTGGTGTCGGCGTCTACAAGGACGCGACCGGGCTTACCCCGGTGATGCGGGCGGTGAAGGCGGCCGAGCGGAAGCTGTGGGAGGAGGAGACGACCAAGACCTACACCGGTCTGGCCGGGGACCCGGCGTTCAATGCGGCGATGGTCGGAATGATCCTGGGCGACGGCTTTGCCGACCGCGCTGCCAGCGTCGCCACTCCGGGCGGGACCGGGGCTATCCGGCAGGCGCTGGAGCTGATCCGGATGGCGAACCCTGCCGCCAAGGTCTGGCTGTCGGCCCCGACCTGGCCCAACCATCCGTCGATCGTCAGATACCTCGGCATGCCGATGGCCGAGTACCGGTATTTCGACGCGGCGACCTCGGGCATCGATTTCGCAGGGCTCCTGGCCGATCTGGAGGGAGTGGCGGCGGGTGATGCGGTGCTTCTGCACGGCTGCTGCCACAACCCGACCGGGGCCAATCTTTCGCCCGCCGAGTGGGATCAGGTCATCGCACTCCTCCAGCGGAAGGGGGCGGTGCCGTTTGTCGACCTCGCCTATCAGGGTTTCGGCGACGGGCTGGAGGAAGACGCCGCCGCCACCCGCAAGATCGCGGCGGCGTTCCCCGAGGTGCTGATCGCCGCCAGTTGTTCCAAGAATTTCGGCATCTACCGCGAACGGACGGGGGTGCTGATCGCGCTGACCTCATCCGACCGCAGGGCGGTGGTGCAGGGCAATCTCGCCTTCCTCAACCGGCAGAACTACAGCTTTCCGCCCGACCATGGCGCGCGGCTGGTGACGATGATCCTTGCCGACACCGCCCTGACCGCCGACTGGAAGCAGGAGCTGGAGGAGGTGCGCCAGAACATGCTGACCCTGCGCAGCGCGCTTGCCGACGAATTGCGCCGCGCCACGAACTCCGACCGGTTCGATTTCGTCGCCCATCATCGGGGCATGTTCAGCCGCCTTGGCCTGACCGAGGCAGAGGTGACCAGCCTGCGGGATGCGCATGGCATCTACATGGTCGGCGACAGCCGGATGAACATCGCCGGGCTGAACGCGACGACCGTGCCGGTGCTGGCGAGCGCGATTGCCAAGGTGATCGGCTAGCGTGGGCAGATTGCCCACCCTACGGGACCGCTTACATATTTCGGATCCGTAGGGTGGGCGATCCGCCCACGCGCCCCGATACGCAAACGGCCTGCAGGGGGAGGAACCCTGCAGGCCGCTGCCGTCCTGCCCTTGGGGAAATCGAGAGGGTTCCCGGGGGGCAGTAAATCAGGGGCAAGCCAACGGCGGCCTGCCCCCGGGCACGTCACAAGTTGTAGGCGCTTTCACCGTGCGAGGTCTGGTCGAGACCCTGACGCTCATCCTCGGCACTGGGACGCAGGCCGAAGATCGCCTTGATCGCAAGGAAGAGAACGGCGGACACGACGCCGGTCCAGAGAACCGTCACCCCGACCGCCCAGAGCTGGGTGATCACCTGGCCGGTCATGCTGTATTCGCCCGCCACCGCCGGGAAGACGGTGTAGTCGTACCAGCCCTGGCCGCCAAGGCCCGGGTCGGCGACAATGCCGGTGCCGATCGCGCCGACGATGCCACCGACCGCATGGACCCCGAAGACGTCCAGGCTGTCGTCATACTTGAACGCTTTCTTCACGGACGAGACGAAGACATAGCAGATCGGCGAGACGACGAGGCCAAGGATGATCGCGCCCATCGGCGAAGCAAAGCCCGCCGCCGGAGTGATCGCGACCAGTCCGGCCAGCGCGCCGGTGACCGCGCCCAGAAGCGAGGGGCGACCGTGGCGGACCTGCTCGACCACGCTCCACGACAGGGTGGCGGCGGCGGCGGCGACGAAGGTGTTCAGGAAGGCCAGCGCAGTCAGACCATTCGACTCCAGGTTGGACCCGGCGTTGAAGCCGAACCAGCCGACCCAGAGCAGCGAGGCGCCGACCATCGTCAGCGTCAGGCTGTGCGGCGGCATCGGTTCCTTGTTGAAACCGATGCGCGGGCCGATCACGAGGCAGCCGATCAGGCCCGCGATCCCGGCGTTGATATGCACGACCGTGCCGCCGGCGAAGTCAAGCGCACCCCAGCCCCAAAGCAGACCCATGTCGCCCGCATACTCCGGCATCGACAGGAAGTCCGGGCCGGCCCAGAACCACACCATATGCGCGATCGGGTAGTAGGCGAGCAGCAGCCAGCCGACGACGAACAGCATCAGCGGCCAGAATTTCACCCGCTCGGCAAAGGCCCCGACGACAAGCGCAGGCGTGATGCAGGCGAAGGTCATCTGGAAGACGACGAAGGCCAGCTCCGGAATGTAGACGTTGTTCGAGAATGTCGCGCCGTAGGTTCCGGTCGTGACCCCGGCGAGGAACATCTTGTCAAGCCCGCCGATATAAGGGCTTCCTGCGGTGAAGGACAGGCTGTAGCCGACCACGACCCACATCAGCGCCGAGATCGACACGATCATGAAGGTCTGCATCAGGAGGCTGAGCATGTTCTTGGTCCGCACGAGGCCGCCATAGAACAGGGCCAGCGCAGGAATCGCCATCATCAGCACCAGCGCCGACGACACGAGCATCCAGGTCGTGTCACCCTTGTCCACCATAGTGGCCATCTGCTCGACGGACGGGTTCAGGATTGGTCCGGTCGCCGCATCCTGCGCCCAGGCGGGCAGGGCGGCGAGAAGCGCACCGAGGCCAAGACTGGGGCCAACTACGGGGCCGGAGAGTTTCTTCAAGGTGTTCATTTCTGTGATTTCCCCTTCCGCGCGCGCATCACAGCGCATCGTCATCGGTTTCGCCGGTGCGAACCCGCACGGCATGCTCAACGTCGAGGACGAAAATCTTTCCGTCGCCGATCTTGTCGGTCTGCGCCGCGCGCTGGATCGTGGTGACCACCTGGTCGGACAGGGCGTCGGCCACGACAATCTCAAGCCGGAGTTTCGGCACGAAGTTCACCGCGTATTCGGCGCCGCGATAGATTTCGGTATGGCCGGACTGATTGCCGAAGCCCTTGATTTCGGTCACCATCATGCCGCGCACGCCGACGGCGGTCAGCGCTTCGCGGACCTCGTCAAGCTTGAACGGCTTGATTGCTGCAATGATCAGCTTCACATTCTTCCCCTTTCGTCCCTGTACGTCTGCATGGATCGGAAGATGAGGCCGACCAATGCAGCCGCTGCACAAGACGGCGCTGCGCTTGGCGGCGGGACTTTCTGCCGGATTTGCATCTTTTTTGATCGAAACCCGGCTGATGCCCAACAATTGAGCAGACGATCAGGGGCTCCGTCCGGGCGCGGGCCGGGTGCGGGTGGGCCGCGCAAACCCGGCCCGGCGCAACCATCCCGAAAGCCGCCTTCGAAGCCGCCGCGCAAGGCGCAAACCCGCGCACTCCGGCGTCGGCACGGTCCGGTCATCGCCACCCTTCTGTTCCTTTGGCGCATCGTCTGGGGTGTCGCCTGGCGCAGCACGGCGGTCGGGGCGCTGATCCTGGCCGGGTTCGTCACCCTTTATTACACCCAGTTGCCGACGATGACCGATGTCGTCGATGGCCGTGCCCGCGGCTCGGTCACCTTGCAGGACCGCAACGGCGCAATCTTCGCCTGGCGGGGCGAGACGTTTGGCGTGATCAGCGCCGACACCGTCTCACCCTGGTTGCACGACGCCGTCATCGCGACCGAGGACAAGCGCTTCTACTGGCATTTCGGCATCAGCCCGCGCGGCATCGCCAGCGCGATGCGCATCAACATGGCGGAAGGCCGCGGTCCGCTGGAGGGGAACGGCGGCTCCACCATCACCCAGCAGGTGGCCAAGCTTCTGTGCCTTGGGGTCGTCTATGACCAGGCGAAGTGGGCGTCCGAGGCCGCCTATGAAAAGGACTGCCGTCAGGGCGGCATCTGGCGCAAGCTGAAGGAAGTCCCCTTCGCCATCGCAATGGAGGTGAAATACACCAAGGAGGAGATCCTGACGATCTACTTCAACCGCGCCTATCTGGGGGCCGGTGCCCGGGGGTTCGAGGCGGCCGCGCAGCGCTATTTCGGCAAGTCCGCCAAGGACGTGACCGCAGCCGAGGCGGCGATGCTGGCGGGGTTGCTCAAGGCCCCCTCCACCTTCGCGCCGACGGCGAGCCTTGACCGCGCCCGTGACCGCGCCGCCGTGGTGATCGGGCTGATGGAGGAACAGGGCTACCTGACCAAAGCCGAGGCGGACGCGGCGCGGGCGAATCCCGCCACTCTGTCGGAAGCGGCCAAGCAGAACTCCGGCGGCTATTTCGCCGACTGGGTGATGGAGACGACGCCCGACTATCTTGCCCGCGACACGACCGAGGATGTCATCATCGAGACCACCCTTGACCAGGACCTCCAACGCAAGGCCGAGGAAGCGCTGGCCTTCATCTTCGAGACCAAGGTCGAGGAAGACTCCAAGGCGCAAGCCGCCATCGTGGTCATGAGCGCGGATGGCGCGGTCAGGGCGATGGTCGGCGGGCGGGACCTGCCCAACGCGGGCGATTTCAACCGCGCGACGCAAGCCCTGCGGCAGACCGGATCGACGTTCAAGCCCTTCGTCTATGCCGTGGCGATGGACCTCGGCTATACCCCCTTCGATCTGGTCGAGGATACGCCGCTGTGCATCTACACAGCGGGGTCAGGCAACTGGTGTCCGGAAAACTATGACCGGAAATTCAAGGGGACGATCACCCTCACGCAAGCCCTTGCCGAAAGCCGCAACATCCCGGCGGTCCGGGTCAGCGAGGCGGTGGGACGTGATCTTGTCAAGCAGGTGGTGACGGATTTCGGCGTGGCGCAGAACCTGGCCGATGGCCCGGCCCTGGCGCTGGGCGTGTCGGAATCCACGCTGATCGAGATGACGGGGGCTTTCGCGGGCATCCTGAACGGCGGCTCGTCGGTCACCCCCTATGGTCTCAATGCGCTGAAGCTGAAGGGCGAGGATGAGGAACTGTTCGGTGCAGGTGGCGGTATCGGCGAGCGGGTGATCTCGGAAAACGCCGCCCGTGCCCTGACCTACATGATGAGCGAGGTCCTGAACTCCGGCACCGGCGGGCGGGCGCGGCTGGATGACCGGCAGGCGGCAGGCAAGACCGGCACCACCGATTCGGCGGTGGATGCCTGGTTCGTGGGCTTTACCGCGGATTACGTGGTGGGCGTCTGGATGGGGCATGACCAACCCACCCCGATGGCCAATGTCACCGGCGGCGGGCTTCCGGCGGAAATCTGGCATGAGGTGATGGTGCGGATCAACGAAGGCCAACCAGCGGTGCCGCTGAACATGGACTTCAACGACAGCGGCTATGCCCCGCTTCCGGGAACCGTTGACACGGCCGGGGGCGGCCGGGGCGACGAGGTGAGGGGCGACGACACCGGGGCCATTGCGGCCGAGGACGTGCCCTACTTCGACGGCTCGAACGCCCCTTCGCCGCAAGAGGTGTATGAGGCCCCGCTGCCCGAAGCCTACACCGCGCCGCTGCCCTTCCCGACCGAACCGGTCGAGGGCGACCTTGATCAGATACTGGAAGAGGTTCTGGGGACGGTCGGGAACTGACGGCTTGGGCTAGTAGTGATAGCGCAACTGCGCGATCTCCAGCGCCTGGGTGTCGGCCTTGCCGCTGACCCGGTAGACAAAGCGATGCTCACCCGTGATCCGCCGCGACCACCAGCCGGTCAGATCGCCCCGCAGGGGTTCGGGCTTGCCGACCCCGTGGAACGCCGTTCTGCGGGTGGCAAGGACAAGGGTGTTGACCCGCTCCAATCCCTTGGCGTTGCCGTCGGATTGCCACCACAGGTAATCCTCCCACGCCTGATCGGAAAAGATCAGCTTCAAGCCGGAGGGTCGCGTTCGACACCTGCGCCTGCGGTCAACTGGGCGATTGCGGCCTGCAAGCGCCGGGCATTCGCCGGGCTGTTCTGCAGATGCAGGGTTTCCTGGATCGCGTTGTATTCATCCAGCGAAATGACCACGACCGCCTCGCGCTTCTTGCGGGTCACGATGACCTCGACATGGTCGTTGATCACGCGGTCCATCACGTCCTTAAGCGACGCCCGCGCATCGGTATAGCTCAGCACATCCATGGTCGCTCCTTGCAAGGCGCAACGTTATGCACAGAATTCTGTACAAGTCAACCGCGCGGGGTGTCAGAGCGTCTTCATGTCTGCGATCAACTGGTCCAGATCCCCGCCGCGCTGGTCCAGAAGCGCGCCGATCTCGGTCCGTTCGGAGGCGAGCATGTTCACCCCTTCGATGATGATGTTGAAGAACAGGCTTTTCCCGGCCTTGTCGCTGACATGCCAGCGCACCTCGAACGGCGAGGAGCCCTTGAGGTAGGCGGTCGAGATCACATCGTAATAGCTTTTCAGCGCCCTGGCCTCGGCCACCTCGATCCGCCCGCCGATGAACTCGCGGAAGCGGCGGCCGTATTTGCGGCTGATGTAGCCCTGGAAGGCCTTGGTAAACCCGCGCAATTGCCCCTCGGACGCCTGCCGGGCCGCCGGACCCAGCGCCGAGCGGGCGATGGTCGGGACATCGGCGAAGCTGGCAAAGAGCTGCTCGAAGTCGCGCAGCATCGTGGCTTCGCTGGTGCCGGAACTGATGATCGCGTTGATGTCGGCCACGGTCTTGTCGACCAGCGCCTTCGCCTCTTCGGCGGTCAGTGCCGCGGCCGGGGTCGGCAGCGCCAACAGGGTCAGGCCGGCACCAAGGGCAAGCGCAAAGCCGCGACGGGTCAGGTCGGAATCATTCGCCATAGGGATCCTCATAGGGGTCGATAAAGCCGTCATCAGGGTTTTCAGCGGTCGGTTCGGCAACCTGGCCCAGTTCGAACCGCCGGTTCTGCAGATAAAGCAGGCGGGTCTGGGCGTAGCTGTCTGCACTGTCATATAGGACGGAATCCACCGTACCGGAGAACCGGTCCCGATCACCAAGCAGTGATAGCACCTGAACCGAGGTGGCGGCGACGGCCTCCCGGTCGGAAAACGCCAGCCGGACCGGGTTCAGCACCAGATCGACGACGCCCCCAACCGAATCGCGCGTGGTAGAGGGGCCGCTGAAGGGTTGCTCCACATAGGCGCCTTCGCCGACGCCCCAGACATGCAGCGTCTCGCCGAAATCGGTGGGCGCGCCGACAAGGCCCATCGCGCCGGACACGTCGATCAGGCCGCCGATGCCCGCCGTAAGGTTGATCGCCAGCCGCAGGGTGTTGTTGGCCGCATCCTCGACCCGGGCCTGCAGGATGTTGTTCAGGATATCGCCGGGCAGGTCGAGCGTATCGGCCACATTGGCCACCGCCCCCCGCACCGGACCCGGGACCACCTTGCCATAGGTCTTCGCGACCGGCCGGACCAGCGACCGGTCGAGGTCGCGGTTGAAGGCATGGAACTTGCGGTTCATCGCCTCATTCGGGTCATTGATTCCTTGCGGAACCGGTGCCGAGGCGCAGGCGGCAAGCGTCGCGCAAAGCACCACCAGCGGCAGCTTCAGGGCCGTCATCAATGCTTTGTTCAGACCCATGCTTCAAGCTTTCGATGGTTCGGGCGATGGTTCGGGGCGGCTGCCAAGACATACGGTTCCGCAAGGCCGCCGACAACGATAAAGCGCCGGGTCAATGTCACCCAAGGCGGGATGGTGCGCAAGGAATGACCGTGACGGGACGCCACAGCATGACCGACAGCCGCCCGGAGGGGGACCCCGTCGCCGCCGTCTGGTCCGCCTCTGCCCCGGCGGTAGCGACGGCATTCGGCTTTTCGGTGGCGGTGAACCTTCTGATGCTGACTGCGCCGCTTTACATGCTGCAAGTCTATGACCGGGTGCTGGTCTCCGGCTCGGTCGAGACGCTGGTCGCCTTGTCGGGTCTTGCGGCGTTCCTGTTCCTGATCATGGGCATCCTTGATCAGGCGCGCGGGCGCATCATGACGCGGGTCGGTGCCAGACTGCGGGTCGCGCTTGACGGCAGGGTCCTGTCCGCCGCCCTCTGCCGGCTAAGCGTGGAGCCTCGGGCCACCGTGGCGGTCTCGGCCCGGCAGGACCTTGATGCGGTCGCGCGGTTCTGGGCCTCGCCGGTGCTGCTTGCGCTTTACGATGCACCCTGGACGCCCTTGTTCATCGGTCTTTTGTTCGTGTTTCATCCCTGGCTTGGCAGTCTTGCGGTGGCCGGGGGGCTGGGCCTTGCGCTGGTGGCCTGGGCCAATCAGCGCATGACCCGGTCGGCGCTTGAAACCGCGACGCTTGCCGGGTTGTCCGCAGATCATCGGGCGGCGTCCTACCAGACCGAAGCCGAGGTGATACAGGCGCTTGGCATGCAGACCGCCGCGCTGTCGCGCTGGCAGGAGGGGCGGAACCAGGCCCTCGCCGCCGGGCTTGGGGTTGCCGACACCTCGGGCAACTGGACGGTTGCGGGGCGGACCTTCCGGCTGTTCCTGCAATCGGCGATGCTTGGACTGGCCGCCTATCTGGTTCTGCGGGATGAGCTTTCGGCTGGCGCGATGGTGGCGGCCTCGGTCCTTCTGGGCCGCGCGCTGGCACCGATCGAACAGGCGGTCGGCCAGTGGCAGACCATCACCCAGGCGCGTCAGGCCCGGGCCCGGCTGGCGCTGCTTCTGAAGGCGGCACCCCCGCCACGCATCACCCTGCCGCGCCCCGCTGCCCGGCTGGTGGTGGACGGGCTGACAGTGCTTGCTGCCGTGCCTGCCCCCGGGGTTTCTCCCGGGTCCGGTACGCCGATCCTGCGGCGGATCAGCTTTACGCTCACCCCGGGTGAGGTTATGGGGGTCATCGGTCCCTCGGGGGCCGGTAAAACCACGCTTGCCCGCGCGCTGGTCGGGTTGACCCAGGCTGCGGCGGGATCGATCCGGCTCGACGGGGCGGCGCTTGACCAGTACGACCCCGAGGATCTGGGACGTTACATCGGCTATCTGCCGCAGCGCGTCGCCTTGTTCGATGGCACCGTCGCCGAGAACATCGCCCGACTGCAGCTTGCCCCCGCCCCGGAGGAGGTCATCGCCGCCGCCCGCGCTGCCGCCGCGCATGAGGCGATTCTGGCCTTGCCGCAGGGCTATGACACCCCGGTCCTCAGCGGGGCCAACCGGCTTCCCGGCGGCTTGATCCAGCGAATCGGTCTGGCACGCGCGCTTTACCGCAACCCGGTGCTGCTGGTGCTGGACGAGCCCAATGCCAGCCTCGATTCGGTCGGCGGCACGGCGCTGAACGCGGCCCTGCGGTCGGCGCGCGCCGCCGGGACCGCCGTGATCGTTCTGGCCCACCGCCCGGCGGCGCTGCAGGAATGCACGACCCTGATGGTACTGCAGGACGGCGTGGTTGCAGCCCTTGGCCCGCGTGACATGGTCCTGCAGGGCACGGTCCGGAACGCGCGCGAGGTCTCGCGCAGTGTCGGGGCGGCAGGATGACGGCGCTGCAACGGCCGCAGCCGGGCAAGGGACCGCTTTCGGGGCAGCTGTCGGTGCGGGGTCCGGTGGCGTTCGGGCTTGTGGCACTGGTCGCGTTGATCCTTGGCCTTGGGGTGTGGTCCACCCGGACCAGCCTTGCCAGCGCCATCGTGGTCCAGGGCAAGCTCGCCTTGCCCGACGCAAGGCAGGTCCTGCAACATCCCGACGGCGGCGTCGTCGCCGAAATCCTGGTGCGCGACGGCACGACCGTCGCCGCCGGAGACGTGGTCCTGCGCCTTGACGGCACTGCCCTGCGGTCAGAATTGCGCATCCTCGACGACCGGCTTGCCGACCTTGCAGCCCGCAGCGCCCGGCTTTTGGCCGAACGTGACGGGGCCGACACCCCCGGCTTTCCGCCTGACCTTCTGAAGCAGGCAGAGGATCGGCCCGACATTGCAGCGCTTGTTGCCGGGCAGCAGGATCTGTTTCTTGCCCGTCGCGCAACGCTGGACGACACGCTGGCTCAGATCGCGCGGCGGATCGATCAGACCCGGGCAGAGGGCGAGGGTGTGGCAGCCCAGCAAGCGGCGCTGGACCTCCAGCTTGCGCTGATCGGGGAAGAGCTTGCCGCCCAAGAGACGCTCCTTGATCGCGGGCTTGTGGCGCAGACCACCGTCCTTGCACTTCGCCGCGAAGGGGCAAGGCTCGCCGGGCAGATTGGCGAGCTGACCGCAGCCGGCGCCCGGCTGATGGATCAGATCGCCGAGAGCGAGATGCAGGCCAGCGCCATCCAGGCCCAGCGTCGCGAAACCGCCCTGGCCGAACTGCGCGAGGTCGGGCCCCTGGCCCTTGAACTGGCCGAGACGCGGCGGGCGCTTCTGGGGCGGATCGACCGGCTGGATCTGCGCGCACCGGTGTCCGGGGTGGTCCTTGATCTTCGGATAGCGACCCTGCGCGCGGTGCTCCGCCCGGCCGAGCCGGTCTTGACCATCGTGCCGCAGGACCGCCCGCTGGTCGTCGCGGCGCGCCTTGCCCCGCATCTTGTCGACGCGGTCAGTCCGGGACAGTCGGCCGATCTGGTGTTCCCGGCCCGCGGTGGCTCCGAGCGTCCTCGCCTGACCGGGCGGGTGGAGCGGATTTCAGCCGATGCGCTGACCGACCCGGCCACCGGGGTTGCCTACTTCCTGGTCGAGGTGATGCCTGACCCCCGCGCCGGTCCCGGCGACGGCGCGCTTGCGCTTCAGCCCGGCCTGCCGGTCGAGGTCTATCTTCAGACCGGCTCGCAAACCCCGTTGGCCTATCTGGTCCGCCCGTTCACCGACTACTTCTCGCGCGCGTTTCGCGAAGGCTAGGCGTGACCCGACCACTTGCCCCGGCCCCCCCGACCACGCTAGGCTTTCGGCACAGCAAAGGACCTCCCATGCACCCGATCGACGACCGCCTTGCCAGCCTTGGCATCACCCTGCCCGATGCCCCGGCTCCGGCGGCAAATTACGTGCCCTTCGTGCGCGTGGGCAATCTTCTGCATGTGTCCGGCCAGATCAGCCAGAACGAGGCCGGCCTGATCCGCGGCCGCCTGGGTGAGGATCTGGCGGTCGAACAGGGGGCCGAGGCGGCAAGGCGCTGCGCCCTTTCGCTGCTGGCGCAGGTCAAGCGGGCCTGCGATGGCGACTGGACCCGGCTTGAGCGGGCGGTGAAGCTCGTCGGCTTCGTGAACTCCACCGCCGATTTCATCGACCAGCCCAAGGTGATCAACGGCGCCTCTGACCTGCTGGTGGCCGTCCTTGGCGACGCGGGTCGTCATGCGCGGTCGGCGGTGTCGGCAGCCTCGCTTCCCCTGGGCGTCGCGGTTGAGATCGAAGCGATCTTCCAGCTGAAATGACTCCGGTCCCGCTTGACCCCCGGTTCCTGCGCCAGCCCATTGCGCATCGCGCGCTCCATGACCGA
>NCDS01000078.1 GCA_002280315.1 Rhodobacterales bacterium 32-66-7
CAGCATCAACGCGAGGAGCCACCATTTCAGCGTCCGGAACGTGCCCTTCACCCGGCGCGGAAAGATCGGCTCACGCGCGGCATAAAGGCTTGGGGGCTCCGTTGGACTGGTACTCGGGACGGACAAGGGGAAAGCTCCTGGCAGCGACATCAGACCGGATGTGTCAGCAATCGACCCTTTCGCGCGGCCCGGCCTTGACCTGCATCAAACCCCGCCAAACCCCGCCAAACCCGGGCCGAAATGCCGCACCTTCAGCCCACCCCCCACATTTCCCTCCTGCCAAATATCCCCGCCGGAGGCCCCGAGCCGGTTGGCGCTTGCGCCAGAGGCGAGACCAAAGGCGCGCGCGGAACGCGCTCCATTTTCCGGCAGCCGAGCCACGAAAAAGGGGGCCCACGGGCCCCCGTTCCTGGTAAGGCTAAGGGCTTACTCGCCGCCGCCCCGGCCGTGGACATAGAAGGCCACGGCGCGGATCTCATCCTCGGTCAACCGGGCATTCCAGTTCGGCATCACGCCGAAGCGCGCGTAGAACACTGACTCGGTGATCGCCTCACGCGAGCCGCCGTAAAGCCAGATCGCGTCTTTCAGGTTCGGCGCACCTTGCGTCGGGTCGCCGGAGCCATCCTCCATATGGCAGCCCGAACAGGCGGCATCTTCCCAGACCACGGCCCCTTCGGCAGCAAGGCCTGCGTCATGCTCCTGCCCCGACAGGGCCAGGACATGTTCGACCACCTGGGCGATCTGGGTGTCGTCCAGAAGCTCATCCACTCCGAATTTCGGCATTTCCGAATAGCGCGCGTCGGGGTCGGTCGTGTTCCTGATGCCGTGGGTGATGGTCAGATGGATATCCTCCATCGTGCCACCCCAAAGCCAGTCGTCGTCCAGAAGGTTGGGATAGCCTTTGCCCTGGAACCCTGCTGCCCCCGAGCCATGGCAGGTGGTGCAGTTGGTGCGAAACACCGCCGCCCCCGCCCGTTCGGCATAGGCCGCAAGCTCGGGGTCGGTGCCGATGGCGTTCAGATCGGCGGCGACCAGCCTGGCCTTGATCCCGGCATTGGCGGCATCGACCCGGGCGATGTCCTCCGCGACATCGGCGCGGGTCGATCCGCCGATCAGCCCCGGCGTCGCCCCGGTCAGCATCGGCCAGGCCGGATAGGCCACGGTATAGCCCAGCCCCCAGACGATGGTGGCGTAGAATACCCAGACCCACCAGCGCGGCAAGGGGTTGTTCAGCTCTTCGATGCCATCCCATTGGTGGCCCGTCGTCCCGACCTCGGGCCTTTCATGCTTCACCGGCTTTGCGCACATGGCTCAGCCCTCCTTTTTCGAGACAGGGTTGGTGTCCGCAGGATGGTCATCGTTGCGGAAGATCGATTTCGCGACATCCTCATGCATCGCACGGCTGCCGGGACGAAACGCCCAGACGCAGATCGCAAGGAAGCCCAGGGTCATCGCCAGGAGGAACCAGCTGTCAGCCAGTTGGCGGAGGAAGGAATAGGTCTCCATCTTCGCCCCCTACCGGTTCGCCACGGGCGTGAAGGTCGAGAAGTCGACCATCGTGCCAAGCACCTGCATGTAGGCGATCAGCGCATCCATTTCGGTCAGGTCGGCATGGCCGTCAAAGTTGCGCACGTTGACCGGGGTGCCGAAGGCGTCTTCGCCATAGCGCGCCTCGAGCCCGTCATAATCGCCCAAGGGGTCAGCCTGCGCGGTGAAATCGGCCAGCGCGTTCTCGACCATCTCGTCGCTGTAGGGCACGCCGACCATGCGGTTGGTCTTGACCACATCCTGGATGTATTCGCCGTCGATGACGTTCCGAAGAAGGAACCCGTAGGGCGGCATCACCGATTCCGGCACCACGTCGCGGGCATAGGTGAAGTGATCGACATGCCATTCATCCGAATAGCGCCCACCGACCCGGGCAAGATCCGGCCCGGTCCGCTTGGACCCCCACTGGAACGGATAGTCATACATCGACTCGGCGGCGAGCGAGTAATGGCCGTACCGCTCCACCTCATCCCGCATCGGGCGGATCATCTGGCTGTGGCAGCCATAGCACCCTTCGCGGATGTAGATGTTGCGCCCGGCGAGTTCGAGGGGCGTGTAGGGGCGCATCCCCTCCACCTTCTCGATCGTGTTCTCAAGGTAGAACAGCGGCACGATCTGGACGATCCCGCCGATGGACACCACCAGAAGCGACAGGACCATCAGAAGCGTCGCGTGGGTTTCAATTGCCTTGTGTCTGTCAAGAATTCCCATTGTCCCGTCTCCTTATTCTGCCGGGACAGCGGAATGCTGCGTCGCCCGTCCAGGCTGCGCGCGCACCGTCATCCACAAGTTCCAGCACATGATCACCGCCCCGGAAAGGTACAGACCCCCACCCAGCGCCCGCACGACATACATCGGGAATTTCGCGGCCACCGTGTCGGCAAAGGCGTTCACCAGGAACCCGTTCGCATCGACCTCACGCCACATCAGGCCTTCCATGATGCCCGACACCCACATCGAGGCCGCGTAAAGCACGATCCCGATGGTCGCGAGCCAGAAGTGCCAGCTGACCGCCGCCAGGCTGTAAAGCCGCTCGCGGTTCCAAAGGCGCGGCACGAGGTAGTAAAGCACCCCAAAGGTGATCATCCCGTTCCAGCCCAACGCACCGGAGTGGACATGGCCGATGGTCCAGTCGGTGTAATGGGAAAGGGAGTTCACCGCCTTGATCGACATCACCGGCCCTTCGAAGGTCGACATGCCGTAGAACCCGATGGAGACCACCATCATCCGGATAACCGGATCGGTCCGAAGCTTGTCCCAGGCGCCCGAGAGCGTCATCAGCCCGTTGATCATGCCCCCCCAGGACGGCATCCACAGCATGACCGAGAACACCATGCCAAGCGTCGACGCCCAGTCCGGCAGCGCGGTGTAGTGCAGGTGATGCGGACCCGCCCAGATATAAAGGAAGATCAGCGCCCAGAAGTGGATGATCGAAAGCTTGTAGGAATAGACCGGCCGCTCGGCCTGCTTCGGGACGAAGTAGTACATCATCCCGAGGAACCCTGCGGTCAAAAAGAAGCCGACCGCGTTGTGGCCATACCACCACTGCACCATCGCATCCTGGACGCCCGAATAAAGCTGGACCTGCGCGCTTCCGAAAATGGAAACCGGGATCGCCGCGTTATTGACCAGATGCAGCATCGCCACGGTCACGATCATCGACAGAATGAACCAGTTCGCGACGTAGATATGCGGCTCTTTGCGCTTCATCAGCGTGCCCATGAAGGTGATGAGGAACGCAACCCAGACCGCCGTGATCAGGATGTCGACGTACCAGACCGGCTCGGCGTATTCCTTGCCCTGGGTGGCCCCAAGCACATAGCCGGTCGCGGCAAGCACGATCACCAGCTGCCAGCCCCAGAACACGAACCAGCCGAGGCCGCCGCCATAAAGCCGCGCGGCGCAGGTGCGCTGGACGATGTAGAACGACGACATGATCAGCGCATTGCCGCCAAAGGCAAAGATCACCGCGCTGGTATGGAGCGGGCGGAGCCGGCCGAAGTTGCCGTAGCCCTGCAGGAATTCGAAGTTGAGCGCGGGGAACGCCAGCTGCAAGGCGATGACGAGGCCGACCAGAAAGCCGACGATGCCCCAGAAGCCGGTCGCGATGGCCCCGGCCCGGATGACGCTGTCGAAGTATTCGTGCTGCAGGTTCGGACGCGGGTCGCCCGCCGTCCGCAAGACCCACAGAAAGGCGATGCCGGCGGCCAGCATCACCGTGACCGCGTTGACCTGATAGGCCAGGTCATGCGCGTAATTGGCCGCAATCGCGGCTAGTACCGCGACGAGGCCAAGCCCGACGAGTTTCAGATAATCCCACATGCTTTTCGGTCCCTTCGTCCTGTCTGGCCGACTTCGCCCCCGAAAAGACCCGGAACCGCGCCGCACATCTCGACTGGGCGGGTTGTGCCGGGATGCCGGTCCGGACGCCTTGATCTGGGTCAACAGAACGCGCCCGGCGGTTTGACACGGGTCAAGGCAAGGGCATGGGACGCCGGTCAGACTTCGCCCGATCTTGGTTTCGTGCCGGTAGGAAAGGGCATATCATGGCGTACAGATCCGTGCTGACGGTCGCGACTTCGGCGCAGGCTCCGGCGGCTTCGGTCGGCGCGGCGGCCCGGATTGCCCTGCAATGGGACGGGCATCTGGATGCCCTGGCGATCGGCGTGGACCGCACCCAGATCGGCTATGCCTATGTCGGGGCCTATGGCGCGGCCGGGGCGGTCCTCCTTGCCGAAGGCATGGACCGCGCCGAGGCCGAGGCGCGGGCGACCGAAGCCGCCCTGCAGCGCGCGCTTGAGGCTCAGCCGGCCGGGCTTCGTGCGTCGGTTGACAGCGCTGTTACCCAGCTTGGCGCGCTGACCGACCTTGTCGCCGCGCGGTCGCGCTATGCCGATCTGGTCGTCCTTCCGCTCCCCTATGGTGAGGGTCGCGGGGTCGAGGATCAGGCGGTGGTCGAAGCCGCCCTGTTCGAAGGCATGGCCCCGGTGCTGGTGGTGCCGCAATCGGGCCTGTCCTCAGCCGATCCGCGTCGCATCATCCTGGCCTGGAACCAAAGCCGTGAGGCACTGGTGGCCACGCATCGCGCGCTTCCGTTCCTGATGCGCGCCGAGATGGTCACGATCCTGGTCGTGGACCCACCCGTGCATGGACCGGAGCGGTCGGACCCGGGCGGGCTTCTGTGCCAGAAACTGGTCCGCCACGGCGTTCGGGCCGAGGTTTGCGTTCTGGCCCGCACCCTGCCGCGCGTGTCCGACGTGGTGGCCCGTCATGTCCGCGACACCAACGCCGACCTGCTGGTGATGGGCGCCTATGGCCATTCCCGCTTCCGCGAGGCGATCCTGGGCGGCGCGACGCGCGACATGCTGGAACGCGCCGAGGTGCCGGTGTTCCTTGCGCATTGACGCCGGGCGGCTAAAATTTTTCGCCGAAAAATTTCAGCCGGGCGGGTGGAGGCGGCCTTCGCTGACCGGGACGGCGCTGCCCTTGATGCGTACTTGGGTCAGCCCTCCCCCGGCCACCCGGGTGGTCAGGCCAATCACACTTGGCCGCCCCATCTCTACCCCCTGATGCAGGGTCAGCCGCATCTCACCCTCTGCCAGCGCCCCAAATGCAAGGAGCTGCGCCGCCAGGATCGCGCTGGCTGACCCGGTGGCCGGATCCTCAGGAATGCCTGCGGTGGGCGAAAACATCCGGGCGCGGAAGTCGCAGTCCTGCCCCGGCGTGTAAAGATAGGCGCTGTCCACCCCACAAGCCTGCATCTGGAGCGACCACTGCGGCTCCATCGGGCGGGCCCGGGCCAGCGTGTCCAGACCGGCAACCGGCACATAAAGAAACCGCGGGCCGCCCTGCCACAGCCCCCGGGCGATGCGCGCCAAAGCCGATCTCGCCGGGCGACACCCCAAGCGCCGCCGCCAACCGCCCGGCGTCCAGGGCAGCACCCGGGTCGGGCGGGTCCACCCCATGCGGCAGCACCGGGGCCACGAATTCCGCCAGCACCAGCCCACCCCGGCGCGAGACGTGGACGGGAACCAGCCCCGCCTCCTCCTCCAACACCAGCGCCTGGTCAAAGTCGCCCGGCGCGGCCCGAGCCACGGCAAGATGGATCGCGCAACCGATGGTCGGATGGCCGGCAAAGGGAATCTCGGCGGTGGGAAAGAAGATGCGGACCCGCGCGGTATGGGCAGGGTCAGCCGGGGCCTGCACGAAGATCGTCTCGGACAGATTGAACTCGCGCGCGATGGTCTGCATCCGGGTCGTGCTCAACCCGTCCGCCCCAAGCACGATGGCCAAGGGATTGCCGGCATAGGCCCGGTCGGTGAAGACGTCACAGGTGTGGAATGTCAGCACGGGTCAGACCAGCATCCCGCCATCGCTGTCATCGCCTGCTTCCTCCAGCAGGCGGTCGATGTCGGGGATGTTCACATGGCGATTGCCTTCAAGGGCGATCACGCCGTCCTTCCGCAAAGCGCTGATCTGGCGGCTGACCGTTTCCAGCGTCAGGCCCAGGTAATCGGCCATCTCCTCGCGCGTCAGGGGCAGGTTCACCGTCAGCATCCCCTTGGCCTTCTTCAACTGCAATGCCGCCTCACGCCGGGCGATGATGGCCAGAAGCGAGGCGATCTTTTCCCGCGCGGTCTTGCGGCCCAGCAGCAGCATCCATTCCCGCGCGGCATCCAGTTCGTCCAGCGTCATCTCCAGCAGGCGCTGGGCGATGTGGGGGGTGTGGAGCATCATGTCCTCGAACGGCTTCTTGCGAAAGCAGCACATGACAAGATCGGTGGTCGCGGTCACGTCGAAGGCGGCAACGGCCCGGCCCGGTCGCCCGACGAAATCCGACGGCAAGAGCAATCCCACCATCTGCCGCCGCCCATCCTCCATCGTCTGGGTGAGGCTGGCGATGCCGGTCACGACCGAACCCACGAACTCCATCCGGTCTGCGGCCCAGATCACGGTCTGGCCAGCCTGAAAGCTGCGGTAGTACTTGATCTGCTCCAGCTGCGACAGCTCATCCGTATCGCAGCGCGCGCAGACCGCCCGGTGGCGGATCGGGCAGGCCGAGCACTGGATGTGGGCGCTGTAGTCTTGCATGAGCCGGTCCCATCCTTTGATCTGGGTCAAGGCGCGTCCCTTCGGGCTTGCCCATGCTAGCGGCATGACACATGACCCGCAACTCGCCCGACTCGGACTCTTTGACGCGCGCGTGCCGCGTTACACGTCATACCCCACTGCGCCGCATTTCGGCACCGGGGTCGGCCGGGATGAGTTCGCATCATGGATCACCGCGGTCCCCGAGAACAGCGAAATCTCGCTTTACCTGCATGTTCCGTTCTGCCGCAGGTTGTGCTGGTTCTGTGCCTGCCGGACGCAAGGCACCACTTCGGACGCGCCGATCATCGCCTATGTCGAGACGCTGAAGGCGGAACTCGCGATCCTGAAGCAGCATTTGCCGAAGGGTGTCAGGCTAAGCCGGCTGCATTGGGGCGGGGGTACGCCCACGCTTTTGTCACCCGATCTGATCCGGTCGCTGGCCGAAGCGGTGTTCGCCGTCGCCCCGCTGACCCCGGGTGGCGAATTCTCGGTCGAGATCGACCCGAACGAGATCGACGATGCCCGCCTCGACGCCCTGGCCGCAGCGGGGATGAACCGCGCCTCGATCGGGGTGCAGGACTTTGACCCCTTGATCCAGAAATCCATCGGGCGCGAGCAGGGCTACGGGCTGACCCGCGCGGTGGCCGAAGGCATCCGGGCGCGTGGCGTCGCCAGCCTGAACGCCGATATCCTTTACGGACTGCCGCACCAGACCGGCCCGCGCATCGCTGATTCGGTGCAGAAACTCCTGACGCTGTCACCCGACCGGGTGGCGCTTTACGGCTATGCCCATGTGCCGTGGATGAGCCGTCGGCAGCAGATGATCCCCTCGGACGCGATGCCGACCCCGGAAGAGCGGCTGCACCTCTATGAGGTCGCGCGTGAGCTGTTTCTTTGGGACGGCTATCAGGAAATCGGCATCGACCACTTCGCCCGGCCCCAGGACGGGATGGCCCGGGCGCAGCGGGCGGGATTGCTGAAGCGCAACTTCCAGGGTTATACCGACGACCCGGCCCCGGTGCTGATCGGGGTTGGCGCCTCGGCGATCTCGCGGTTTCCGCAAGGGTTTGCGCAGAACGCCTCGGGCACGGCGGACCACGCGCGGGCGATCCGCGCCGGGCAGTTTTCGACCCATCGTGGCCACCGCTTTACCGGCGAAGACACCCTCCGCGCCCGGATCATCGAGGCCTTGATGTGCGATTTCACCGTCTCGCGGGCCGAGCTTCTGGACGGCTTCGACACCACCCCGGCGCGGGTCGATGCCTTGTTCAGCGCCGCTGCCGCCGGGTTTGGCGACATGGTGCGGGTCACCCCCGAGGCGCTCATCATCCCCGAGCGTGGCCGCCCGCTGACCCGGATGATCGCCCGCGCCTTCGACGCCTATGACAGTGCGAAAGCCAAGCATTCCTCGGCGATCTGACCCCCGCTCGCAACTTGCTTCACAGGGGATTCGCGCGTATATGCGCCCCATGTCCGGGTTCATCTTCTTCGACATCACCGACCACGCGCGGCTTCCGGCCCGCTTCTTCGGCATGACCCGCAGTGTCCTCGCCCGCGCCTGACCTTCGCCGTCCCGCGCGCCCGCGCCGTTTCGCCATCCTCAATCACCTCAGCCACCGGCGGGGTGTCCGAGCCGATGACCAAGGCCCCCGCCGCCATCGCCTCGACCATCGACCAGCTTAGGACGAAGGGATAGGTCAGATAGGCGTGGACCCGGGTGATGTGGAAAAGGTCCACCAGGTGGTCATATGGCACCTTCCCAAGGAAATGCACCCGGTCAAGGTCAAGCCGGTCCCTCACCTCATCCAGGATCACGTCCTTCCAGCCGGTCCCCCCGGGCGGCGGGCGGCCGTAGCTCACCTCATTCCCGCCGACGATCACCACCTGCGCCTCGGGCCGGGCTGCCAGCACCGCCGGAAGGGCGCGGAGGAAAGTGTGATAGCCGCGGTAGGGTTCAAGGTTGCGGTTGACGAAGCTTATCACCTCATCCCCCGCTTGCAGGACACGGCCGTTCGGCAGGGGAAAGCGGGCGTCCGGGTTCGGGGTCAGCCGGTCGCAATCGACGCCGTCGAAGATCACCTCGATCGCCTGGCGCAGCATCGGCGGGTGGGTGCTGGCCTGCCATTCGGTCGGACACAAGCCCCGGTCGGCATGGGCCAAGGCCTGCGCCATATGCGCCGCGCGCCCTTGCGAGATCATCTGCTGATCGAAACTCGGGCTTTGAAACTCCGGGTCGAAATCGGCATCCGCACCGCTGCCGCGATAGTAGAACTCGGCGTAGACCAGAAGCTTCGCTTCGGGCCAGACCTCTTTCAGAAACAGCGTCTCGCCCCAGCCGGAGTGGCCGAAGATCACGTCGGGCACGTATCCCTGATTGCGCAGCCGCCGGGCGAAGCGGGCGTTGTCTCTTCCACGCTGCCGGCGAAAACGTCCGGTGCGGCGCAGCCCGGGAAGGTGCCGAAATGGGTGGCGCCATCACCGACCACATCGAAGTATGGTGCGAAGCGCGTGTCCATCAGCATGGCCAGCGTGTTGCCACAGACCGGGAAAACGCGGCCGGCTTCGATCCGGTGCTCGGTGTCGAGTTCGAACACCAGCTCCATGCCTTCAATGCCGCCTTTGTAGATCACCGCCTGCCCGTAATCCTCGCAGGCAGGCTCCAGGCCTTCCAGCTTGATGAGACGGGCGGTGACGGAGGCAAAGCGGATCGGGCCGAGTTTCCGGATCAGAGCGGGGTCAATAATACCAAGACGGCGATGGTTCACCGTGCGCGGATCGGTGAAGCCG
>NCDS01000079.1 GCA_002280315.1 Rhodobacterales bacterium 32-66-7
CTTCGGCTCGCTCTGGCGGGCGGCTTCGGTCGCGGGTCTGGGGCCGGGGGCTGCGATTGCGATGCCGGGCGGACCGGCCTGGGAAGGCTGGGCCGAGCCGCCGATCTATACCGGCAAGCCGACGCTGTACCTCAACGATATCACCGCCGAGACGATCGAACTTCCCGCCGGGTCGCGGCTGCAGATCCGGCTTTACGGCCCCGAAGGCACGTTAAGCGTGGCGCAAACCGTCGCCGACCTGCCGCCACCGGTCGAAACGCCGGTGCCCGGGACGGACGAAGCAACACCCGTCGCTGCAGCGCCTGATGGGATGGCGGGGGTGCATGACCTGACCGTCACCCGCTCGGGCAGCCTGGCCATCGACGGGCAGGGCGGGCGCGAATGGCAGATCACCATGATCCCCGACGCCCTGCCCAGCATCACCGTCGCCGGCGACATCGGGCGTGAGGCGGATGGCACCTTCAAGCAGGGTTTCACCGCCAGCGACGATTACGGCGTGGTCGCGGGCAGGGTGACCATCGCCCTTGACCTGTTGCAGATCGACCGCAGCCACGGGCTTGTCCCGGACCCGGAGGCGGTGGAGCCGGTGGTCCTTGACCTGCCCATGCCCTTGTCCGGTGACCGGGCCGAGGTGGCCGAAACTCTGGTCGACGACCTTTCCAAGCATGTGTTTTCCAACCTGCCGGTCACCATGGTCTTTACCGCCATGGATGCGGCGGGGCAGGAGGGGTCCTCGGAACCCTATGCCGTCACCCTGCCCGGTCGGCGGTTCTTCGACCCCCTCGCCGCCGCGCTGATCGAGATGCGCCGCGATATCCTGTGGAACCGGGTGAACGCCCCCCGCGCGGTGCAGATCCTGAAAGCCGTGACGCATGCGCCCGAAGGCTTCATCCGCCACGACCGGGCCTTCCTGCGGCTGCGGGTCCTGATCCGCAAGCTTGAGGCGACCGAAGCCAGCCTGTCGGTCGAGGACCGCGATCAGTTTGCCGAAGAGCTTTGGACCATCGCCCTGATGGTCGAGGAGGGGAACCTCCAATCCGCGCTCGACCGGCTGCAGCGCGCGCAGGACCGGCTTCAGCAGGCGATCGAAAACGGCGCCTCGCCCGAGGAAATCGAACAGCTGATGCGCGAGATGCAGCAGGCGCTGAACGAATATGTGCGCGAGCTTGGCGAAGAGGCGCAGCGCAACCCCGACCAGGCGCAGCAGGAAGGCATGCAGGGCATGCAGCTTTCGGCAGACCAGCTCCAGCAGCTGATGGACGAATTGCAGCGCCTGATGGAGGAAGGCAAGACCGCCGAAGCCGCCGAGCTGATGGAGCAGATCCGCCAGTTCATGGAAAACATGCAGGTGGTCGAGGGGGAGGGTGGCCAGGGCCAGGGCGCCCCCGGTCAGCCCGGCATGGGCGAGCTTGGCGACACCCTCCGCGACCAGCAGGAACTGTCGGACGACGCCTACCGCGACCTGCAGGAAGGCCGAGACCCGGGCCGTGGGGGGCAAGGCACCGAAGAGGGGCAAGGCGGCAGCGGCGAAGACCCCGGCACCCTGACCGAACGCCAGCGCGCGCTGCGTGAACGACTGAGCGACTTGCAGGACGGCGAGCTTCCCGGCGACGGTGGCGAGGCGGGCGAAGAAGGCCGCCGCAACCTTGACCGCGCCGAACGCGCGATGGAAGAGGCTGAAGATGCGCTGGAACGCGGCGATCTGGACGGGGCGCTCGACCGGCAGGCCGAAGCGATGGACGCCATCCGCGACGGGTTGCAGGACTTTGGCCGGGCTTTGGCCGATGAACAGCGCGAACAGCGTGAGGGTGAGGGCGGCGAACGGGTCGGCAGCGCAGACCCCAGCGGCCGCGATCCCCTGGGTCGTGAACAGGGCGACACGGCGCGGATCGGGTCGGATGACAACATGGTGCAGAACGACCCCGACGCCCGCGCGCAGGAGCTTCTGGACGAAATCCGCCGCCGCTCGGGTGAGTTGGGCCGCTCGGGTGAGGAACTTGAGTATCTCAAGCGTCTCTTGCAGCTGTTCTGATCCGCTCGACGCAAACCGGAGTTTGAGAAACTCCGGTGCGGCGCCCTTCAAGCTCTGACACGGTTTCCTTTGAGATCGGTTTCTTGCCGGTTTGGCCGTCTGGCACTTGCGGGCCCTCGAATTGCAAGACAGTGTCTCGGATATGTTTGCCCCGGACGCGCCACTTCGAACCAACCGACTCATCGCGCTTGACCTTGCGCGGACGGGGGCCATCGTCGGCATGGTCGCTTTCCACTTCACCTTCGACCTTGCGCTCTTTCGCTTCATCCCGGCGGACACGGTCTCGCAGCCGTTCTGGTATTACTTCGCCCGCACGGTGGCGGGGAGTTTCCTGTTTCTGTCTGGCGTTTGCCTGTGGCTGGCGCATGGGCAGGGCATCCGCTGGCGGGCGTTCGGCTGGCGGTTTGCCAAGCTTGCGGCGGCGGCGGCGCTGGTGTCGGTTGCAAGCTTCTGGCTGGTGCCGGGCGGCCCGATCCTGTTCGGCATCCTGCATTCCCTGGCGCTTTCAAGCCTCATCACGCTGGCCTGTCTGCGCCTGCCATGGGCCGTTACCCTGGCGCTTGCCATGGGTATCTTCGCCCTCGGCTGGGTCGACCGCAGCGCCAGCTTCGACAGCCTTTGGCTGATCTGGCTGGGCCTGGCCGAAAACCGGCCGATGATGGGCGACTATGTCCCGCTGATCCCCTGGCTCGCCCCCAGTCTGGCCGGTCTTGCGCTGGCAAAGGCGGCGGGGGTCGAGCGGTGGAAAGGTCGCCCGCCAACGCGCCTGACGAACGCGCTCGCCTTCCCGGGGCGGCACAGCCTCATCATCTACCTGATCCATCAGCCGCTGCTGATCAGCCTCTTCTACACATGGGTCTGGGCCACGCAGCCCTGAGCCCGCTTCCCCTTTCGCCGCCGTTGCGCTAAGCCCGTCGGCGCATTGCTTGGGGGAAACGCACCGATGAAATTCACCCTGTCCTGGCTGAAAGACCACCTGGAAACCGAGGCGACGGTTGACACTTTGGCCGAAGCGCTGACCGACCTCGGACTTGAGGTGGAGGGGATCCATGACCCCACCGCTCAGCTGGGCGCATTCCGCATCTGTCGGGTGATCGAGGCCGTGCAACACCCCAACGCCGACCGCCTGCGCGTCTGCCGGGTG
Organism: Rhodobacterales bacterium 32-66-7; assembly: GCA_002280315.1. Taxonomy (GTDB): domain Bacteria; phylum Pseudomonadota; class Alphaproteobacteria; order Rhodobacterales; family Rhodobacteraceae; genus Tabrizicola. The sequence goes on from NCDS01000079.1 coordinate 3,177, forward strand.
GAGACCTGGCCCGATGGCCCGGGTGGCCGGGTGGAGGAGGTGCAGGTCGTCTGCGGTGCGCCCAATGCAAAGACCGGTCTTGTCGGCGTCTTTGCGCCGCCCGGCACGCATGTTCCGGGCACGGGCGTCGACCTCAAACCCGGCAATATCCGGGGCGTGGACAGCAACGGGATGCTCTGTTCGGAACGGGAGCTGATGCTGTCGGACGATCACGACGGCATCATCGAACTGCCCTTGGATGCGCCGCTTGGGGTGCGCTACATCGACTGGCGCGGGCTGAATGACCCGGTGGTGGAGATCAAGGTCACCCCGAACCGCCCCGATGCGCTGGGCATCCACGGCATCGCCCGCGACCTGGCCGCGCGTGGTCTGGGGCGGCTGAAACCCGTCACGGCACCCCCGGTCGCGGGCCGCTTTCCCACCCCCATCGCCGTGACCATCGACCCCGCGCTCAAGGCCAAGGGCTGTCCGCATTTCGCCGGTCGCCTGATCCGGGGCGTCAGGAACGGCCCCGCACCGGACTGGCTCGCCGCGCGGCTGAAGGCGATCGGGTTGCGCCCGATCTCGGCCCTGGTGGATATCACCAACTACTTCACCTTCGGCCTGAACCGCCCGCTCCACGTCTTTGACGCGGCCAGGGTGACCGGCGCCCTTCACATCCGCCCCGCCCGGACGGGTGAGACTTTGCTGGCGCTGGACGGCAAGACCTACACGCTTGCCGATGGGCAGATGGTCATCGCCGACGACCATGGCCCGGAATCCCTCGCCGGGATCATGGGGGGTGAGGGGTCGGGGGTGTCGCCGGAGACGACCGACGTGTTCCTCGAAAGCGCCTTCTGGGACCCGATCACCATCGCTGCGACGGGTCGGGCGCTCAAGATCAACTCCGACGCGCGCTACCGGTTCGAACGCGGCGTGGACCCCGCCTTCACCCTGCCGGGGCTGGAGCTTGCGACGCAGATGATCCTTGACCTCTGCGGCGGTGAGGCGGGGAGCGTGGTGCAGGATGGCGCGCCGATCGACACCAGGCGCATCTACCAGCTGAACCCCGCCCGTGTGGTCAGCCTGGTCGGGATGGATATCCCCGAGGCGACGCAACGCGCCACGCTGGAAGCTTTGGGCTTCACGCTTGACGGCAATGCTGCAACCCCGCCGTCCTGGCGGCCGGATATCCTGGGCGATGCTGACCTGATCGAAGAGGTTGCCCGCATCGCCAGCCTGGCCAAGCTGAAGGGCGCGCCGATGGCGCGTCGTCTGCCGGGGGTGCCGAAACCGATCCTCACACCGCTCCAGGTCCGTGAGCGCACAGCGCGGCGGACGATTGCGGCGCTTGGCTACAATGAATGCGTGACCTACAGCTTCATCGATGCCAAGGCGGCGGCGCTGTTCGGCGGCGGCAGCGATGCCGTGCGGGTGGAGAACCCGATCTCGTCCGAGATGACGCATCTGCGCCCCGACCTTCTGCCCGGCCTTCTGGCAGCCGCCGCGCGCAATCAGTCGCGCGGGTTCATGGACCAAAGCCTGTTCGAGGTCGGCCCCGCCTTTCAGGGGGGTGAGCCTGGCGACCAGCACCTTGAAGCCGCTGGCCTTCTGGTCGGTGCCGCCGCCCCGCGCGATCCGCATGGGTCGCGCCGGATGGTCGATGTCTACGACGCCAAAGCGGATGCCGAGGCGGTTCTGGCCGCCCTTGGCGCACCGGCGCGGGTGCAGATCAGCCGCAAGGTCGCCGCTTGGTGGCACCCGGGGCGGTCCGGCGTGATCGGCCTTGGCCCGACCATGCTTGCCACCTTCGGCGAGGTTCATCCCCGCATCTGCCAGGCCATGGGCGTGAAAGGCCCGGCGGTGGCCTTCACCCTTCTCATCGCCAATGTCCCGGCGCCCAAGGCAAAATCCCCGACCCGCCCGGCGCTGACGACCAGCGATCTGCAAGCGGTGGACCGTGACTTTGCCTTCGTGGTCGACGCGGGGGTTGAGGCGCTGACCGCCGTCAACGCAGCCCTTGGGGCCGACAAGGCGCTGATCGACAGCGTCCGGGTCTTCGACCAGTTCACCGGCGACAAGGCCGAGGCGCAGATGGGGCCGGGCAAGAAGTCCATCGCCCTTACCGTGCGCCTGCAACCCCAGACCGCAACCCTGACCGAAGCCGAGATCGAGGCTGTCTCGGCCAAGGTGATCGAGAAGGTGGCGAAGGCGACCGGCGGAACGTTGCGCGGGTGACGGAAGGGCCGGGTTCTACGCGTCCTCGGCCTCACCGGCATATTGGTCCACGGCGCCGCCCATCTGCAGCATCAACGTCTCCATCGAGATGTCGTCCTGGCCATAGGGGTAGAAGCCCGACTTCTCGCCCCGCTCCCACTTCTGGCGGAGTTCGGGGCGGGTGATGTCCCAGTCGGGATAGGTCCGCCTGGCCACGGTGCGCAGGTCGGCGTGCAACTCGGCCATCGAGGGGCGGCCCCAGTAGTAATAGCCGTTGTAGATCTTGTAGACCTCCAGCCCCCGGCCCAGGACCAGGGTATGGGGGATCATCACGTCGTGCGAGGTGTCGGTGTATTCCCGGATATCGAGGTCTTTCTGTACCACCCGCTCTTCGTCATACAGAAACGGCCAGGGGGCCGAGGTTTGCTGGCGGTAGTTGTTGGTGGTGTGCCAGTCGTCGGTGGTGATGGTGACGACCTGGGTATAGCCGACCACAAGCTGCGGGTGAAACCGGACCAGCTCGTGCATATGGGCGCGGTCCTTGGGGCAGAAGAACCCGCGGGTCAGGAACACGACCATCAACTGGTCGCCCTGCAGGTCGGACAGCCGCCGGGGCGTGTTGGTATGGTCGGGAAGCACAAAGTCCGGGAACGTCGCCCCGGGGGTAAGGTCCTCTCGCATGGCTGATCCTTTCGTGGCGTCATCCACGAAGAACCGGCCACCCCGGCGATGGTTCCCGGCGCTGGGTGGGCGGAACGACCCAAGGCAGCGGTGGTTGATGCAGACCCAAGCCTTCAGACCCAATCCCTTCAGGAGCCCGCAATGCCCGCCAAATCCCAGGCCCAGCAAAAGGCCGCCGGTGCCGCGCTTGCCGCCAAGCGTGGCGAGACGCAGAAAAGCGACCTTCAGGGCGCGTCAAGGGACATGGAGGCATCCATGACCGAGGCAGAGCTGGAAGACCTCGCCTCGACCAGGCGGAAGGGCAAGCCGGAGCATGTCCGGAAGGACTAGCCGCCCCTACCGCTTCGTCCGCCAGGTATCCAGCCACGCCCCGAACCGACCGAAAGTGCCGCGCGCGCCTTTGCGGACCGCGTCGACCCGGGTGCCGGCTGCGTCATAGATCTCGCCCAGATCCTCCAGCGCGGGATCGACCATCCGCTCGCGGAACTGAAGCCACATCCGGTAGAGAAGGACGCCAACGACCAGAAGGAAGATCAGGAAAACGATGTTGAACCAGGGGATGATCCTGACATCCGGCCCGGCCACCGCGCGGATCGCCACCGCGTTCGGAAAGCTGGACAGAAGCTCGTTGCGCCAGCCGTAATGGGTGATCACGGCCCATTTGGGTGCATCCGAGGTGGATTTCAGATCCTCGGCTTCGGTCTGCAGGCTGGCGGTGTCGAACTTGAAATAGGGCGGCCAACTCCAGCCGGTATCCTCGTTGCGGTAGACCATCGGCCGCCCGTTGGGCCTGATCGCCTGGATGAACTGCACGTCGCGGTTCGCCAGGGTTCCGGATTGGTCATCCGGCGTCGCCCAGAAGATCCGCGTCCAGTCGTTCAGGTCCTGCCGCTCCTGATAGGTGCCGACCACGCGCACCACCTCTTGCTGCGGCAGGGTGTAGTTCAGGAACAGCCCAATGATCAGGGCAAGGATGGCCCAGAAGGTCCATTTCACATAGCGCATCGCGGGGCCTCATGCATAATTCATCAGATATAGGAGGACGGCGATCACGATGAAAGGCAGCACGACGACAATCACCAGAAGCCGGTTGCGCAGGCTGCCCTCGTAATCGGCCATGCCCTTCTCGATGAAGGCCGCGCGGGTGACAGCGTCGGCGCCGGGGGGCGGGTTGGCGTCCCAGCTTTTCTCCAACGCCTCGCGGCGCAGGGATCGGCCGTAGATGCGAAGCACGAAATAGGCGATCGTTCCGGCCACCGCCCAGAACAGGATGACCCGCGTGAACCCGATCATCGCCGTCCTCCGCTGCTGCCCCAGGGTCCCGCGACCGGTTTCGGCCCCGCCGCCATGTCCGGCCGCTGAAGCTCATCCATCCCCGGTTCCGCCCCGAACAAGGCCGTCCGCGCGCCTTCCCGGTCCACCTGATATTCCCGCGCCAGGAAGTCGGCGACATAGGTCTTCTTCCGCTCGCTCCACCCGGCATACTGGGCGTAGAAGTATTCCTTGTGGGTGATGAACATCTGCCGCACGTCCATGGGGGCGAGTTCCGACAGCAGCATGTTCACCAGGTCCCGGTCCTTCCCCGCCTTGCCGCGCAGGGTATAGAAATACGCCGGATGTTCGGAGGAGATCTTCGGCCATGGCCCCCCCGCCTCCACCCAGCGGAGGAGGGCGGCAAGGCCGAGGAATTCTTCCGGCAACGCCGTGCCGAGGCGGTAGGCCACCTTGCGCAACTCCGTCCGCCGGGCATCGCCCACCTCGATCCCCAGCCGGTCGGCCGCGTCGATCAGGATGAAATCCATCTTCTGCCTGAGCACCGCCGCCGCATCCATCCCCCGCGCCTGCACGATGGGTTCGGCCAGCTGGTTCCGCTCCAGCCAGTCGGCAATCTGGTTGCGGTGGTCAAGGTCCATCACCTGCGCCACCGGCACCTCGCCCAGCGATTTCCAGTCAAGCGTCGAGATCGCCGCCGGAAACCGCACGTCGCGAAAGATGTAGACCCCGCCGAAATGGCTGGTCCAGTAGTTCGACTGGCTGAAGGTCATCGCCGGCAGATGGATCGGCACCCGCGTCACATCGCCGGTTTTCTTGGCAAGGGTGATCATCTCGGCCACCAGCAGATCATCGCGCCAGCCGTCGGGTTCCTGCCGGAACCGCTCGATCAGCTTGGC
>NCDS01000080.1:0-8108 GCA_002280315.1 Rhodobacterales bacterium 32-66-7
CGGGCCAGGATGCGGGGCGCTCACTTTTCGGGCGAGGAGAGGAGGCGCCTCAGCCCGAAGTCTTGGATTTGTTGCCCTTGCCGCCCACGGTATAGATGGCGGCGGCGACGACGACCACGATCCCCTCGATCAGGCCCTGGTAATTCGCGCCAAGGTTCAGGATGTTGAAGCCGTTGGTCAGCGAATAGAGCAGCAGCGCACCCGCCAAGGTCTTGATCACGCTGCCTGCGCCGCCGAAGAGAGACGTGCCCCCCAGGATTGCTGCCGCGATGACGGTCAGCTCGGCGCCCGTCAGGCCGGCGGGGTTGAAGGACCGCAGGCGGCTGGCGAAGAGCACCCCGGCAAAGGCCGCCGCGCTACAAGCCTATCTGGCCGGAAAGGTCACGGCCATCCTGCCCATCGTCTCGACCGAGGCCGATCTCGTCAACCAGCCGGGCGAGATCTTCGGTGTCGCCGACCACGCCACCTACCGCGACAACTGGCCGCTTCTGGCGGCCCATCCGCAAGTCTGGGATCTGATCGCGGCTGGCAAAGGCGCGCTGATCAACGAACAGCTTGCCCGCCGCGCCGACCTCGAACTTGGCGCGACCCTTACCCTGCCGAGGGGCAGCCTGCCGGTGGTCGGGGTCTATTCCGACTATGGCAACCCCTCCCCCCAGGCGATGATCGGGCTGGCCGAGTTCACCAACCGCTTCCCCAAGGTCCCGATGCTGCGCTTTGCCCTGCGCCTGCCGCCGTCCGAAGTCGCCCCCCTTGCCGGCGACCTGCGGGACCGCTTTTCCCTCGACGACAGCGCCCTGGTCGATCAGGCCGGGATCAAGGCGTTCTCGCTTCAGGTCTTCGAGCGTACCTTTACGGTGACCGGAGCGTTGAACACCCTGACGCTTGCAGTTGCGGGGGTGGCGATGCTGTCGAGCCTTCTGACGCTGGCCGCGCTCCGCCTGCCGCAACTGGCCCCGGTCTGGGCGATGGGGCTGACGCAGCGCCAGCTGGCCGGGCTTGACCTGGCGCGGACCATGGTGCTGGCCCTGATGACCGCCGTGGCGGCGCTGCCGCTTGGGCTGGCGCTGGCTTGGGTCCTCCTCGCCGTCGTCAATGTCGAGGCGTTTGGCTGGCGGCTGCCGATGCAGGTCTTTCCGCGCGACTGGCTGGCGCTCTTTCTGGCGGCAGGGGCTGCGGGCGGGCTTGCGGCCGTCATCCCGGCGATCCGGCTGATCCGCCAGAAGCCTGCCAATCTGCTGAAGGTGTTTGCCAATGCGCGCTAAGGCCTTGATCCTGCTTCTGGCCCTGACCGGCATGGCCTTTGCCCAGGGCTTTGCCGACATGGCGGCAGATGTCTCGGGCTTTGCCACCCCTGATCCCACGGCAACCCTGACCTTCCCCGCCGACCACGCGGCACATCCCGATTTCCGCATCGAATGGTGGTACCTGACCGCTACCCTGAAAGGCGAGGATGGGGCGGATTACGGCGTGCAATGGACGCTTTTCCGCACCGCCATCGCTCCGGGTGAGGGGGACGGCTGGCAAAGCCCGCAGCTTTGGATGGGCCATGCCGCCGCCACCACAGGCACCGCGCATCACGTCGCCGAGCGGCTGGCGCGGGGGGGCACCGGGCAGGCCGGGGTCACCCTTGGTCCGCCGTTTCGGGCCTGGATCGACGACTGGCAGATGCTGTCACAGGCCGCGCCCGGGGCTGACCCCCTCTCGCACCTGCGCCTTCTGGCCCGGGATACCGATTTCGCCTATGACCTTGACCTCGCCGCCCAAGGCCCGCTGATCCTTCACGGCGCGCAGGGCTATTCGGTCAAGTCGGCCGCCGGGCAGGCGAGCCATTACTACTCGCAGCCTTTCTACACCGTCTCCGGCCAGCTTGACCTGCCCGAAGGGCCGGTTCAGGTGACCGGGCAGGCCTGGCTTGACCGCGAATGGTCCTCGCAACCCCTTGCCGCCGATCAGACCGGCTGGGACTGGTTCTCCCTCGCCTTCGACAGTGGCGAGCGGTTGATGGGCTTTCGTCTGCGTGATGGTGGCGGGGGCTTCGTCTCCGGCACCTGGATCGCGGCGGATGGAACTGCGACCCCGCTGCCCCCGGGTGCGCTGGCTGTCGAACCCCTGCAAACCCACAGCGTTGCCGGGCGCGAGGTGCCCGTCGGCTGGCGCCTGACCCTGCCCGACCGCGCGCTTGACGTGACGATCAGCGCGCTGAACCCCGACGCGTGGATGGCAACCTCCATCCCCTATTGGGAGGGGCCGATCACGATCAAAGGCAGCCATACCGGCCGGGGGTATCTGGAGATGACCGGCTACTAGACCGGCCTACACACGGGCGGCGGTCACCTCGACCTCGACCAGAAACTCAGGCCTGGTAAAGCCCGCGACGATCACGAGGGTTGAGGCTGGACGCCGGAAGGTCCCGGCAAGCCAGCCGTCCCGCGCCGCCATGTAGCCCGCCATATGCGCCCGGTCGGTCACGAAGGCGTTGATCCGTACCACATCCGCCGGACCCATCCCCGCCTCGGCCAGAATGGCGGCAACATTCTGGAAACAGAGCCGCGCCTGCGCCTCGGCGCCCTCGGGCACGGTCCCGTCCTGCGCCAGGGCGAGCTGGCCCGAGGTGAAAACAAACCGCGCCCCGGGCGGAATCTCCACCCCATGCGCATAGGCGGCGAAGGGCGGGGCAATCGTCGGCGGCGTCAGCATGCGCATGGTTCTGGTCCCTCACGGTCCCTTGCAGACTAACCGCGCGGGCCTGACCAAGGCCAGACCGATCGCACCCGTCCGGGGCGACAGCCGATCTACCCCTTGCAGGCCGCACCCGCATCCGGTATCCCGACGCCATCCTTTTCGGCGGGTTGGCGGAGAGGTTACGCAGCGGATTGCAAATCCGTGAAGATCGGTTCGATTCCGATACCCGCCTCCAAGGTTTCCCCCCAAGGTCGCGACGCGCCGGGCCCCTTAGACCTCTTCCACCACCATCAGGTCCCGCACTGCGGCCCCTTTGGCATGCGCGAGCGCCGCCTGATATTGGGCGGAGTGATAGCATTCCACCGCCCGCTCCAGGCTGGGAAAGCGGGCGACCACGTTGCGCGGCCGGTCGGTGCCTTCAAGCTGCACATACCGCCCACCCCGGGCCAGAAAGACCCCACCATGCGCGGCAATCGCCTCGGTCGCGCCTTGGGCGTAGCGGGCATAGGCGTCGGCGTCGGTCACCGTGACATGTGCAATCCAGAGCGCGGTCATCTACCCCCCCAGCACGGCTTCGGCCGCCCTGATCGCCGCATCGGCCAGCGCGATGTCTGCGCCTCCGGCCTGGGCCAGGTCAGGGCGACCGCCGCCACCCTTGCCGCCCATCGCCTCGGCCGCCGCCTTGACCAGCGCCACGGCGGACAACCGGCCCGTCAGATCAGCCGTCACCCCCGCCGCCACCGCCGGTTTGCCACCGGTATCGGCGATGATCAGGACCGCCCCCGACCCGAGCCGCGCCTTCATCTCATCCACCAGCGCGGGCAGGTCCTTGCCCGACACCCCGGTCAGGACTTGTGCGAGGAACCTGATGCCGCCGATCTCTTTCGGCTCCGGCCCCTCGGCCTTGCTGCCCATCGCAAGGTCTCGGCGCAGTTGCGCCACCTCGTTCGCAAGGGCCTTCCGGTCCTCGAACAGCGCCTTGATCCGCTCGGCAAGTTCACTTGGCGGGGCCTTGAGGATCGCGGCGATGTCGTTCAGCCGCGCGTCCTGCTGGCGCAAATGATCCAGCGCCGCCTGGCCCGTCAGCGCCTCGATCCGCCGCACCCCGGCGCTGGAGGCGCTGTCGCCAAGGATCACCATCGCCCCGATATCGCCGGTCCGGGCGACATGGGTCCCGCCGCACAGTTCCAGACTGTAGGTCCTGCCGTCGCTGCCCTTGGCCGAGCCGTCGAGCACCCCCATCGACACGACCCGCACCTCGTCGCCATATTTCTCGCCGAACAAGGCCTGCGCCCCGATGGCGCGGGCATCGTCGGGGGTCATGATCCGGGTGTCGACGCCGGAGTTCTGGCGGATGAACCCGTTCACCTCGGCCTCGATCGCTGCAAGATCGGCGGACGAGATTGCCTGACCATGGCTGAAGTCGAACCGCAACCGCTCTGCCGCGTTCAGAGAGCCGCGCTGCGCCACATGGTCGCCAAGGGTGCGGCGCAGGGCTTCGTGGAGGAGGTGCGTCGCTGAGTGGTTGGCACGGATCTGGCCCCGGCGGTTGTGGTCAACCTCCAGCTTTGCGGGTTGACCGCTGGTCAGCGTACCTTCGGTGACCCTGGCGACATGGATGAAAATCCCGGCGGCCTTCTTCACATCGGTCACTTCGGCCAGGCCGGTCGCGGTGCGGATCCAGCCGGTATCGCCGACCTGGCCGCCGCTTTCGGCGTAGAACGGCGTCTGGTTGACGACGATCTGCACGGTCGCGCCTGCTTCGGTCTTGGTGACCGCCACCCCGTCCTGAAGCAGCGCGGTGATCACGCCTTCGGCGATTTCGGTGTCATAGCCCAGAAACTCGGTCGGGCCATGTTCCTGTGCAAGGTCGAACCAGACCTTGGCATCGCCCGCAGCCCCGGTTCCCGACCATGCGGCGCGGGCCTTGGCCTTCTGTTCGGCCATCGCGGCGTCAAAGCCTGCCACGTCAACCTCACGCCCCTGTTCCCGCAGCGCGTCCTGCGTCAGGTCCAAGGGAAACCCGTAAGTGTCGTAAAGCTTGAACGCCGCCGCGCCGGGCAGCGCCGCCCCCTCGCCCAGCCGCTGCACCTCATCGTCCAGCAGCCGCAGGCCGCGGTCGAGGGTCTGCTTGAACTTGGTCTCCTCCAGCCGCAGGGTCTCGGCGATCAGGGATTGCGCGCGGGCAAGCTCGGGATAGGCGGCACCCATCTGCTGCACCAGGGCGGGGACCAGCCGGTGCATCACCGGGTCCACCGCGCCCAGCATATGCGCATGCCGCATCGCCCGCCGCATGATCCGGCGAAGGACATAGCCCCGCCCCTCGTTCGAGGGCATGACCCCGTCGGCGACAAGGAAAGAGGTCGAGCGCAGGTGGTCCGCAATCACCCGGTGGTGGATCTTGCCCGGCCCGTCGGGATCGGCGCTGGTGGCATGGGCGCTGGCTTCGATCAGGCTGCGCATCAGGTCGGTATCGTAGTTGTCATGCTTGCCTTGAAGGAGGGCCCCGATCCGCTCCAGCCCCATGCCGGTGTCGATCGACTGCATCTCCAGCGGGATCAGGCGGCCATCGGCCAACTGTTCGTTCTGCATGAAGACGTTGTTCCAGATCTCGATGAACCGGTCGCCATCCTCCTCGGCGCTGCCGGGGGGGCCACCCCAGATGTGGGGGCCGTGGTCATAGAAAATCTCGGTGCAGGGGCCGCAAGGACCGGTCGGACCCATGCGCCAGAAATTGTCGTCGCTGGCGATGCGGATGATGCGGTCTTCGGGCAGGCCTGCGACCTTCTTCCAGATCGTCGCCGCCACGTCATCGGTGTGGTAGACGGTGACCAGAAGCTTTCTCGGGTCAAGGCCGAAGTCCTTGGTCAGAAGCTCCCAGGCGAAGGCGATGGCCTGATCCTTGAAGTAATCGCCAAAGCTGAAATTCCCCAGCATTTCAAAGAAGGTATGGTGCCGCGCGGTGTAGCCGACATTGTCGAGGTCATTGTGCTTGCCGCCCGCCCGCACGCATTTCTGCGCCGTCGTGGCGCGAACGTAATCCCGCGTCTCGACCCCGGTGAACAGGTTCTTGAACTGCACCATGCCCGAGTTTGCGAACATCAGCGTCGGATCGTTCCGCGGCACGAGCGGAGAGCTTTCCACCACCCGGTGGCCGTTGCGGCGAAAGAAGTCGAGGTAGGTCGAGCGGATGTCGTTCAGCGATGCCATGTCGGGGCTGGTCCTTGAGGCGAAGGCGGGGTGCGAAGGCAGAGATCGCTTCCGTGTAGCCGCGCCGGGCAAGGCTGTCCACCATTCCCGTTTTTCGCCAGTGTCACACCAGACATAGGCGGCAGCGCAGCACCTGAAACCGATCAGCCGTCCGGATCACGCCTTCCCTTTGCGCCACTTAACAGCACCGTGGTCGCAGACAGTGCTCCGTGGCGCCGAACCCCAACCGCGGCAACCCGGGCCGCATAAGCCGCACGGGGCCAGGCTGTCCCCCGTCGCATCCAAGGTCACGAGACACAGGCGTCAGCGCAGCACCTCGATCCGGTCACCCGTCCGGATCACGCCATCCACCGCAACGCTGCAAAGAACACCGCGCAGGCGCAGAGGCCGATGCTCCTCCGCGCGGATCCAGTCGTAGGCGGCCGCGCCATAGCGCAGCTTCCACTTCGCGCAGCCGTCGTTGAACACCTCCGAGACGCGCAGGACCGCCGTGCCGACCCGAAGAAGCTGCCCTTCGGGCAGGTTCGCTTCCGACGTATCCAGATCAGCCACGAAGGTATCGCCGGGGTGGACCGTGCCGTCCCGGTCACGCCAGACCAGTTCCAGCACCCGGCGCGGCAGGATCGAGACCTGGATGCCGGGATGCCCCGTGCCATCTGCCAGCTTCAGCCAGGGTGCTGCACCCCAGCGTTCGCCGGGGATGCCACGGTCGCGGGTCACCGCAAGTTCGGTCACGAAACGCCGCTCGCCATAACCCGGACGAAAGCACAGCATCTCGACCGTGCTGCCAGACTTCGGTGCCTGCAGCACGAAAGGCAGCGCTGCAGCCAGTTCCTGCGCCGCGACCTCACGGATCAATCGTCGAGCACCTCGGTCTCATCGGCGGCCATTGCGAATTCCAGTCCGTTGGCGGCGCGGATCTTGTCCTCCAGCGCCATCGCCACGCTCGGGTTCTGCTTCAGGAACAGCTTCGCGTTCTCACGCCCCTGCCCGATCCGTTCGTCGCCATAGGAGTACCAGGATCCGGACTTTTCCACCACGCCGGCCTTGACGCCGATATCGATCAGCTCCCCGGTCTTGGAGATGCCTTCGCCGTACATGATGTCGAATTCGACCTGCTTGAAGGGCGGGGCGACCTTGTTCTTGACCACCTTCACCCGCGTCGTGTTGCCGACGACATCGTCCTTTTCCTTGATCGATCCGATGCGGCGGATATCGAGGCGCACGCTTGCATAGAATTTCAGCGCATTGCCCCCGGTCGTCGTTTCGGGTGAGCCGAACATGACGCCGATCTTCATCCGGATCTGGTTGATGAAGATCACCATGCAGTTCGACCGCCCGATCGAAGCGGTCAGCTTGCGCATGGCCTGGCTCATCAGACGGGCCTGGCTGCCCATCTGCATGTCGCCCATGTCGCCCTCAATCTCCGACTTTGGCACCAGGGCGGCGACAGAGTCGACCACCACCAGACTGACCGCGCCCGAGCGGACCAGCGTATCCACAATCTCCAGCGCCTGTTCGCCGGTGTCGGGCTGGCTGATCAGAAGCTCATCGAGGTTCACCCCAAGCTTTTTCGCATATTGCGGGTCAAGCGCGTGTTCGGCATCGACAAAGGCGCAGACGCCGCCCTTTTTCTGCGCTTCGGCCACGACATGCAGCGTCAGCGTGGTCTTGCCCGAGGATTCCGGCCCGTAGATCTCGATGATGCGGCCCTGCGGCAAGCCGCCGATGCCCAAGGCGATGTCGAGCCCCAGCGAGCCGGTCGAAGTCGCCTCGATGTCCATCGCCGGGCTGTCGGCGCCCAGTTTCATGATCGAGCCCTTGCCGAACTGCCGTTCGATCTGCGCCAGCGCGCTTTCCAGAGCCTTCGCCTTGTCCATGTCACGCTTCCCGTTGAAGTCGAGGAGATTTGCCGCCGCCATCCGTTATCCCTTCTTATTTCACAGCCACCCACGGGCGGCAATCCTGCCGAATGTTCGCTTATCGTTCCTGGCGTTATGAGATCAAAGCAGGAACATTTCAACCATTTTCTCGCAGTCTCAGCTTTTGCGCGGTTTGGTTAAGGGATAGTTTACGCCGACGCCCGAAAGCCGGAGAAACCGGGATCGGGCCGGTAAAGGGGATGAAATGCTGGTGTTCTGGGACCAAAGGCTCGCCTTTCTGGCCACGCCCAAGACGGGATCGACGGCGATTGCGGCGGCGCTCGAATCGCT
>NCDS01000080.1:8178-9810 GCA_002280315.1 Rhodobacterales bacterium 32-66-7
TCACCCTCGTCGCGCTGATGCGCGAACCGCGCGACTGGCTCGGGTCGTGGTACCGCTTCCGCCAGCGCGAGGAAACCGAACCCGCCCGGTCGACCGCGACGCTCAGCTTTGATGACTTCGTGCAGGCCTGGTGCCGCGATCCGCGGCCGGAATTTGCCGATGTCGGCAGCCAGGCCCGCTTCCTGCGCCCGCGGCAAGGCGCTGGGGTGGACCGGCTGTTTCGCTATGAAGAGATCGGCACCTTCGTGGCGTTCCTCGAAGACCGGCTTGACTGCGAGATCACCCTGCCGCGCCTCAACGTCTCGCCCGCCGGGGCGACAGAGCTTTCGCCCGCGACCGAGGGGTTGCTGCACACCACCGCAGCCGAGGATTTCGCGCTTTACGACAGCCTCCTTGCCGGGCGGGGGTGAGCGATGACCCACCACAGCGGCGGGAAACACATGACACCGCCGGCGAATGCGGCTAAAAGACGGCGATGAGGGGCACCATTGAATAATACCCCTTCGGCATATCTCACCAATCCAGCTCACTATTGGCAAATTACTTTAATTTCTTCTTTTAACCCTCAGCTTTCCGCGAGATATCAACAAAATCAAAACAACCCAACTGAGCTTGGAGTGCAAGCTAAAAGTTTTAATCCATCTATAGCGAGATCCGCGCAGGGATGGCAGCCGAATTCAACATTATGGAAGGAATGGGTAAGATAATGGATAATAAAGTTTATACAAAAATATTCGCTGATATGTATGGTAATAACGGGACTAACTTCGGTGATGGAGTTAAGACTGGAGACTTTACTATCAATGGAGCTGATGGGGTATCTAGAGGCCTCCCAGTTAACAATACAATCTTCTTTAGAATTACGACTCCGAACTGGATGAATTATTCTATGGTTCCACAAGGTACACCATATTCACTTCCTGGGGATGGCACGACTCCAAGTTTTATCCCGTTAACTAATGTAACAGCAACTGGATTTGCCACCCTTGAATACATTAATAATACAATGGCACTTGCATTAAACAATCCAGTAATGTTTTCGATTAATGGTATCAACGATGTATTATCAGTAATCGTGTCTGGGTTTGATCAATATAAGCAAAAGATTGTTTCGGCCGGACAAACAAATACTGCAGGTGTCTTCGTTACTAAACCAATGAAATGGATTACTTCTATTTCGGTTGTTTCCAATACTGCTGATACTGGTCAGACAATCTATATTCAGTCTTTAAATGCGTTTGAGCTTCCTTATACCGATTACGGATGGACTTCTCCAATTATACTTTATAATGGTATTATTTTTGGTGAAAAGAGCGTTGCAGGTACAACGGCCACACCTTCCAATATTAGGTTAATCCAATCAGATTTTCTTCAATCAACCTTTGACAATCCGATTCCTGGATTAGGTTATTATTACGCAAGGAACCAAGTGGGAGATATTACCGCCTCTGAGGGATTAGTTAGACCTGTAGTTTACTTTGGAACTAGTCCTATTGGTGCAACCTCATATATTAATGGAATAATGGCAGTCTATGGATATGGAAATGCTCCCTATTTCCCTCCTGCTTTACAGGAGAATGCGAATGCCCCTTTTATTCCAAAGTACGCCCCAACTACGCTTAATAATAAAAC
>NCDS01000081.1 GCA_002280315.1 Rhodobacterales bacterium 32-66-7
CTGCATTATGAGAAGCTGATGCAGCACGCTCGGGTGGTGGACCGGCCGTTCTTCACCCACGACCGCCGCCGCGCCACCCCGCCAGGCAAGTTCTGATGTGGAGGTTCTGATGGGCCACGAAGACCGTCACCCCCTGTCCCCCCGACTGGACCATTGTCCCGAAGGGCTGCCCCGGGCCGCCTATCTGGACCAGGCCTGGTACGACCGCGAGATGGCCACGATCTTCGCCCGGCAATGGGTGATGGTCGGCCGCGCGGATGGGTTTGAGGCCGGGAAGATGCGGCGCGTCACGGTCGGCGCGGCCCCGGTCATCGTGGTGCGTGATGCCGAAGGCAGGCTTGCCGCCTGGCACAACTCCTGCCCCCATCGCGGCGCCGAACTGTGCCGCGCCGAAGAAGAAGCGGTCGGCAAGCTGATCCGCTGCCCCTACCACGCCTTCGCCTTTGCTGCTGCCGATGGCCACCTCGTCTCGACCGCCCATGCGATCCCGACCGACGATTTCGACCGCTCTGCCCACGGCCTGCGGCCCGTGTCGCTGCGGGTCTGGAACGGCTTTCTGTTCCTGAACCTTTCCGCCGATCCGGGCGAGATCTGGTCGGATGTCGGCCTTCACACCCTCGACAACTGGCCGATGGACAACCTGATCCCCGGCCACCGCTGGGAGACGGAGATTGCCTGCAACTGGAAAGCCTTCTGGGAGAATTACTCTGAATGCCTGCACTGCCCGGGGGTGCATCCGGAGCTCTGTGACCTCGTGCCGATCTATGCCAAGGGGATCATGGGCCCGACCGAGGCGCTGGGCTGGACGCCGGAAAGCGCCCCCCCGGCGTCGTCTTTGCGCGACGGGGCGATGACCTGGACGATGGATGGCAAGCCCTGCGGCCCGGTCTTCGCGGGCCTGACCCCGCAGGAATTGGCGGTGGGGTTCGGCTTTGCGACGCTCTGGCCCTCGGCCTATGTCGTGGCACATCTGGATTACGTGCGCGCGGTGCGGATCGTGCCTGTGGCCCCGGAACGCACCAGGCTGGTCGCCGAATGGTATTTCACCGCCGAAACGCTGGCCCAGCCGGGATTTGACGCCGCCCATGTCGCAAGCTTTGCCAAAATGGTGATCGAGCAGGACGGGGCGGCCTCCGAAGGCAACCAGCGCGGCATGCGCTCACCTGCGTTCAAGGCCGCGCGCCTTATGCCCGAGGAATACGAGATTTACCGCTTCCAGCACTGGGTGCGGACCGAAATGGAGGCTTTGCCATGAAAGACCTGCCCTTCGACACCATCACCCCGCCGAACCAGTGGGACCGCAGCGGCCTGCCGGGCTGGGCCTATCATTCCAAGGCCCTCTTCGCGCTGGAGCGGGAGAAGCTGTTTCTGACCCATTGGCAACTCGTCGGGCATGAAAGCGACATTCCCGATCCCGGCGACTGGCTGGCTTTCGACATCCTGGGCGAACGCGCGGTGGTCATGCGCGGGGCCGACGGGGTGGCGCGGGCGTTTCACAACCTTTGCCGCCACCGCGGCGCGCGGGTGGTGGATGGCAGCGAGGGCAGCTGCAAGGGGTCGATCGTCTGCCCGTTTCATGGCTGGGTCTACAACCTTGACGGCACCCTGCGGGGCGCTGCCCAACCGCGCAGCTTTGGCGAGATGGATCGTGAGGCGTTCGGCCTGAAGCCGATCGAGATGCAGGCGTTCCACGGCTTTTTCTTCCTGCGCTTCGCGCCCGGGCCGCAGGCCGACATTGCCACGCTCCTCGCTCCGTTCGACACCGACTTTGCCAGCTACCGGATGCGCGACGTGGTGCCGGTGCGGACGCCGGGCTGGTCGACCGACCTGCCGGTGAATTGGAAATCGGTGCGCGATGTCGACAACGAAGGCTACCATGTGCCCCTCGCCCATCCCGGCTTGCAGGACCTTTACGGGCGCACCTACCGCGACCACCAGCTGGCCAACGGGTTGTCGATGTCGATCGGCTGGTTTGGCGACGTGCCGGGCAAGCTCTGGTCGGTGCGCCACTACGCGAGGCATTCCCCCGACCGGCCCGACCTTGCGCCGCATCTGCAGAAGGCCTGGACCTACTACGGCCTCTTTCCCAACATCGTCTTTTCGATGACGCCCGAGGGCGTGCAGTTCTACCATGACCTGCCGATCAACGAAGGCCTCACCCGGCTGACCGGCCGCGTCTACCGCTTGCCGAACGAGACGCGGGAACAGCGGCTGGCGCGGTACCTTGCCTACCGGATCGACCGGGCAACCTCGGTCGAGGATCAGCAACTGTCGATCTGGTCGAATGAGTCGATGAAATCCTCGGCCTTCGAAGGCTTTCACCTGTCCGATCTGGAATACGGGGTGCGGCGGCATCATGACGGGCTGCGGCAGGTCCTGCCGGTCCTGACCCTGGCAAAGGCCCCGCCGGAAGACCGGATTGCTGCCGTGAACGAAGAAATGACTTGTGCGACCCGACGTCGCACTTAAATTGAAAACATAACAAGACTGTAACATCGGGGAGACTGCCATGAGACTGAACCGTCGTCAGGCCTTGATCGGGGCCACCGCCACGCTTGCCGCCCCCTGGGTCCGCCCGGCCCGTGCGCAGGGTGGCAGCGTCAATGTCTACAACTGGTCGGATTACATCGGCGAAACCACCCTGGCCGATTTCACCACCGAGACCGGGATCGAGGTCGTCTACGACGTTTACGCCAGCGCCGAGGAAATGCAGGCCAAGCTTCTGGCAGGGTCGACCGGCTATGACGTGGTGCTGCATTCGGGGCAGGGGCTGCCGCGGTCGATCCAGGCAGGGGTTTTGCAGAAGATCGACCGGGCAAAGCTGACCAACTGGGGCAACCTTGATCCCGATATCCTCAAGGCGTTTTCGCTTTACGATCCGAATTACGATTACAACGTGCCCTACATGTGGGGCTCGGTCGGGATGGCCTACAACATCGACATGGTGAAGGAACGCATTCCTGACGCCGATCTGGAATCGCTCGACCTTCTGATGAAGCCTGAATATGCCTCGCTTCTGGCCGATTGCGGGATTTCGCTGCTGGACAGCCCGAACGACATCGGCTTCATGATTCTCAGCTACCTCGGGATTGATCCGAACACCGCCGGTCCTGCCGAATGGGCCAAGCTGGTCGAGGCGGTGAAGCCGGTCCGCGACTACATCGCCACCTTCGACAACGCGAACTACCTGACCGCGATCCCGAATGGTGAGCTTTGCATGATCAACAGCTGGTCCGGCGATTACGGTGTGGCGAAAGCCCGCGCGGCCGAAGCGGGGATCGAGATGAACCTGGGCTATTTCGTGCCCAAGACCGGCTCACCCGCGTGGTTCGACGTCTGGGCGGTGCCCGCCGATGCGCCGAACGTGGGCAATGCGCATCTGTTCCTTGATTACATGCTCCGCCCCGAGGTGATCGCCGCCTGCACCAACTATACCGGCTATGGCAACGTCAACCTCGCCTCGAAACCCTTTGTCGATCCGGCCATTCTTGCCGATCCGGCGATCTATCCCGACGCCGCCGCCATCGCCCGGCTGTTCACGCCGCTGCCGCAAACCCCAGAACAGGAATCCGACCTCAACCGGGCCTGGACCGAGATCAAGACAGGCGGCTGACGCATGGCTCCGGCGATGGCCGAACCGTTCCTGCGGATCGAAGGCGTCACCAAAGCCTTCGGTCCGGTCGTGGCGGTCGACAATGTGACGCTCGAGGTCGGGAAGGGGCAGATCTTCGCCCTTCTGGGCGGCTCGGGCTGCGGCAAGACCACGCTTCTGCGAATGCTCGCGGGGTTCGAGGAACCGACCGCAGGCCGCATCTTCCTTGATGGTCGCGACATGGCCGGCGTCCCACCATGGGAGCGCCCGGTGCACATGATGTTCCAGTCCTACGCGATCTTTCCGCACATGACGGTCGAGGCGAACATCGCCTACGGGCTGAAGCACGAACGATCCATGACCAAGGCCACCCGTGCCGCGCGGGTCGCCGAGATGCTGGACCTCGTGCAACTGACCCCGCTGGCCAAGCGCAAGCCGCACCAGATCTCCGGCGGCCAGCGTCAACGGGTCGCTCTTGCGCGCGCCCTTGCCAGGCAACCCAAGCTTCTTTTGCTCGACGAACCTTTGGCGGCGCTGGACAAGAAGCTGCGCGAACAGACCCAGTTCGAGCTGATGTCGATCCAGGAGCGCACCGGCGTCACCTTCATCGTCGTGACCCATGACCAGGAAGAGGCGATGACCCTTTCCGACCGGATTGCGGTGATGGACAAGGGCCAGGTCCGCCAGATCGGCTCCCCGACCGAGATCTACGAGTTTCCGCAAAGCCGGTTCGTTGCGGGGTTCATCGGGTCGGTCAACAGTTTTGACGCCGTGGTGCTGGGCCGAACGGACAGCCATCTGCGCCTCTCCGTCCCGACGCTGGGCGAGGTTCTGGCCCGCGACATCCCCGGCGCGGTTCCGGGGCAGGCGGTGACGCTGGCAATCCGGCCCGAGAAGATCCATCTCTCCAAAGACCGGCCCGAGGCGGCCAACGCCTTTTCCGGCACCGTCCGGGATCTGGCCTATTTCGGCAAGGACAGCCTGTACCGGATCAACCTGCCGAACGCGCTGGTGCAAGCGCACGCCGTGAACGCCCGCCGCGGCGACGAAGGCGCGCGGGTCGCCGATTGGGACGATGCGGTCTGGCTTTCGTTTGATCCGGCCTCGGCCATCGTGCTGGTGGATTGACGATGGGCGGATCAGGGGAAACTGCGGCAATTCCAGCTCTTTTTCTCTGCCGGAGAGAGGGGGAAGGGGGGCTGCTCGAAGCGTCAACCGCCTCGTCGAACCACCCCCCGCCCCCATCCCCTCCCCACCGGGGGGAGGGGAGGCACCTGTCGCAGAGGGCGCGCGATGTCCGAGGGTCATGGCAGCGCGCTTGCACACAGCGCTCGCCGCTGGTTCGGCCATCGGGCAGTAGGAACGACCATGGTCGGATCAGCGGTAACCTCGCCATTCACAGCGCTTCCCTCCCCCCTCGTGGGGGAGGGAGAGGGTGGGGGGGCTGGTCGAAGTGTCAACCGGCTCCTTCGGCCAACCCCCCGCCCCCATCCCCTCCCCACCGGGGGGAGGGGAGGCACCTGTCGCAGAGGACGCGCGATGACCGTGGGTTCTGGCAACGCGTTGAATGGCACGGTCCGCCGCTGGTTCGGCCATCGGGCAGCAGGAACGACCATGGCCGGATCAGGGGAAACGTCGCCAATCACAGCACTTCCCTCCCCCCTCGTGGGGGAGGGAGAGGGTGGGGGGGCTGGTCGAAGTGTCAACCGGCTCGTCGAACCAACCCCCCGCCCCCATCCCCTCCCCACCGGGGGGAGGGGAGGCACCTGTCGCAGAGGGCGCGCGATGACCGTGGGTCCTGGCAACGCGCTTGCACACAGCGCTCGCCGCTGGTTCGGCCATCGGGCAGCAGGAACGACCATGGTCGGATCAGCGGTAACCTCGCCATTCACAGCGCTTCCCTCCCCCCTCGTGGGGGAGGGAGAGGGTGGGGGGGCTGGTCGAAGCGTGAACCTCCGCCATACGCCACCGCCAATCGCCACCCCAGGGGGACGAAAGGCTCATTCCCCCAAGGTCGAACGCGATGACACCTGACCCTGCCACCAAAGGCGGGTTCCGCCGCTGGTTCGACCTTCAGGGCTGGGCGCAGCTGGTGATCGGGTTGCCTTACGTCTGGCTGATCCTGTTCTTCCTCTTGCCGTTCCTGATCGTGGTCGCGATGAGCGTGGCCACCAACACCCCCACCGCGCCGCCGTTTTCCTTTGGCGGCGAGCATCCCCTGGTCAACCTTGGCGCCTATGAGCGGGTCGTGACCGACGGGCTTTACCTGCGCGCCTTCCTGACCTCGATCAGCAATGCCCTCGTCGCGGCGGTCCTTTGCCTGCTGATCGGCTATCCGATGGCGCTTGGCCTGACGCGAGTGTCCAAGGGCTGGCGGACCATCCTTCTGATGCTGGTGATCCTGCCGTTCTGGACCTCGTTCCTCTTGCGCGTCTATGCCTGGATGGGGCTGATGGGGAAGAATTCCTGGTTCAACGGGCTTCTGACCGAGGCCTGGAACCTTCTGGTCCCGCTTGACTGGGCCTTGAAGTCGATCCCGATGATGCAGACCAATTTCGCGGTCGTGCTGGTCATGGTCTATACCTACCTTCCGTTCATGATCCTGCCCCTGTATGCAAGCCTGGAACGGCTGGACCCGACGCTGGACGAGGCTGCGATGGACCTCGGCAGCCGCCCGTCGCAGGTGTTTCGCGATGTCACCCTGCCGCAGTCCATTCCCGGCATCATCGCGGGGGGGATGCTGGTGTTCATTCCGGCGGCGGGCGAGCTGGTGATCCCGACGCTGGTCGGCAATGCCTCGCAACCGATGATCGGCAAGATCATCCAGGACGAATTCGCCCAGGCGCGGGATTGGCCGATGGCCTCGGCGGTGGCGGTGGCGCTTCTGGTGCTGATGGTCGTGCCGACGATGATCTACAGCCATTACCAGGCCAAGGCGGAGGGGTCGAAATGAAGCGCAATTCGACCTTCCTGATCACCATGCTTTGCTTCGGCTTTGCGTTCTTCTACATCCCGATCCTGTCGATGATCGTCTACAGCTTCAACGCCTCACGCCTGGCCACCGTCTGGGGCGGGTTTTCGACGAAGTGGTATGTCTCGCTTCTGTCGAACCAGCAGGTGATTGACGCTCTGATCCTGTCCCTGAAGATCGCGCTGGTATCTGCCACCATCGCCACGATCCTTGGCACGATGGCCGGGATCGCGCTGGCCCGTTTCAGCAAATTCCGTGGCCGCGTGTTCTTTTCCGGCCTCGTCATCGCCCCCCTTGTCATGCCCGAGGTGATCACCGGCATCTCCTCGCTCATCTTCTTCATCCTGTTGGCGGACTGGATCGGCTGGCCCGGACAGCGCGGGTTCACCACCATCACCCTGGCGCATATCACTTTCTCCATGGTCTTCGTGACCACCATCGTCCAGGCGCGGATGATCCAGACCGACCGCGCGATCGAAGAGGCGGCGATGGACCTTGGCTCCCGCCCCTGGCAGGTGATGTTCGACGTGACCCTGCCGGTGATCTCGCCCGCCATTCTGGCCGGGTGGCTGCTGGCTTTCACCATCAGCCTCGATGACGTGGTGATCAGCACCTTCACCACCGGGCCGGGATCGACGACGCTGCCCCTCCTGATCTGGTCCAAGGTCAAGCTGGGCGTGACCCCCGACATCAACGCGCTCGCCACGCTGATGGTGCTGACCGTCGGCATCGGGGTCATCGCCGCCGGCATCATCCTGAACCGCGCCGAAAAGCGCCGGCTGGCCGAGGAACGCATGGCTTACCGCAGCAATGCCTGATCCGCGCACGCTTTTGTTCCAGCCGCTGGGCGTGCCCGGGTCGGGGCGGGTGCGTTATGGCGCGGCGATGGCGCTTTATCGCGACGGGGCGATCAGCGCCGAGGTGCTGGAGGTGTACCGCATCGCCTCGGCCCATGATGCGCGCGACCCGCTGGAGGGGTTGCGCGACCGTGGGCTGCCCCTGCCAGCCCACCCAGGACAGGAGCCTTTGGTGAAAGCGCTTTACCTCGCCGCGCGCGACTATCTTCTGACCCTAGACCATCCCGGGGCGGCCGAGGTGCGGGCAGGCCTGCCCGCCGACCCCGGCTCCGAACAGGCCGTGACCGCCCGGACAACTGCGGTGGTCGACAGGTGGCTTGGCCCGGCGCTGCAAGCCATGGGCGACAGCCAGCGCCCCTTGGCACAAGCAATCGGCGCTGCGGCTGGGCAACTGGAGTGGGCACCCTACAGCGGCTATCCCCCCGACGAGATCGGCCCGCAGTTCCCCGCAGGTCACGCCGCCGCGTCGATCATGGGCGGTGCGGCCCCCTTTGCCGCGCGGGATTTCGACCTTGGCCTCTTCCTGATCGCGCCGCATGTGCTTTACCGCGACCACAACCACGCCGCGCCTGAGCTTTACGCCCCCCTGACCGGCCCGCATGGCTGGCGCTTTGCCCCCGGGCGGCCCTTGATCCTGAAACCGGCGCATCAGCCGGTGTGGAACCCTCCCCATCAGC